>CAZNNJ010000963.1:0-1924 GCA_964574305.1 uncultured Rhodospirillales bacterium
CAGGGTTTGCGGTCGGGTTTCCCCAGGGCCCCGAGGGGCCGGTCTTGGCATGCTCCAGCGCCTGGGTCGCGCAGGCCGGGTCGGTGAGGTCGAGCCGGGGGCCGATGCGGCCGCCGTTCACATGCTGCACCGGAATGCCGCCCAACACCGCGCCCGCCTGCAGGCTGGCAGGCTGAGCGCCGGTCAGGTTGACCGCGATCCGCTGCAGCTCGGGCCGGTTGCAGGTCCCGCCTTCGATGCCGAGCTGCCAGGTATAGAAGCCGCGGCTGTTGTCGGTCGGCAAGCCGTCGGGGCCGCTCGCCGGCGGGTAATATTGCTGCGTGTCGTAATTCTGATCTTGCGGCGCCGGGTAGGCCGGCGGCGGCCCATAGGCCAGCGGCGCGGCATAATAGGGTTCATAGTCATAGGCCCAGAACGGGTCGTAGCCCCAGCCGCCATAGCCGTACCAGGGGTAGAAGCCGCCATAGAAGCCCCAGCCGCCATACCAGCCGCCGCCCCAGCCACCATGCCAGCCATGGCCCCAGCCGCCGCCACCATGCCAGCCGCCGCCTCCGTGCCAACCACCGCCTCCGGCATGGCCGCCACCACCGCCTCCGACGTGACCGCCGCCGCCACCGCCATGACCGCCGCCTCCACCCCCGCCGCCATGGTGCTGGGCAAAGGCCGGCGCCGCCGCGAGGCTCAGCGCCATAGCCGCGACCGGCAGAACTGTTTTCAACCGTGAGAAAGGTGACAGGACGGACATCGCGGCAACTCCAAACGGACGCCCGGCCAGCCAGGCATCTCCCTAGTTCCGATACCCGTTATATGGTTGCGGACCCGCGCCCAGACAACGCGTTTGGCAAAAGCTTAGCCGTCCGCGTCGGCTTCGGCGAGTCGTTTCAGGCTGACGGTGCCGGGGATCATCTTCTTGGTCCAGTCGCGCATGGTGCGCGCGATCTTGAGCGCGCCGGCGATGGTGACCGAATCCGAGCCGTTCAGCTGCGCCAGATAGGCCCAGTATTCGACCGTCTTGGCCGCCAGCACGTCGGCGCCGCGCAGCACGAAGACCGGCTCGTCCGGATGGGCGCGCTTGAGCGTCGAGCTGGGCAGGGCGAACTGCTCGTCGGCGGTTTGGACATGCTCGGGCCTGCGTCCGGTCTGGGGCAGCGATTTCTCCGCCCAGTTGATCAGCGCCGATTGCTGGATGCGGGCGCGCTCGATCTTGTCCTTGGCCACGCCGCGATTTTGCGCCAGCCAGATCCACCAGCCGACCACCTGGCCCGACAGCATGTCGCGGCCGCGCAGCACGAACACCGGCTCCTTGGTGTCGGCGCCGTGGATGACCGAATTGGGGTCCGACAGCTCGTCCCCGGCGGAGGTATAGTTGAAACGCAGCCGCAGTTGCCGCGCGAATTCGGCCAGCTGGTCGTCCTTGTCGGCGCTCTTGGATTTGGAGACGTCGGGGATCGCGAGGTCCAGCTCGGTCGCCATCGGGATTTCGGCGATCACAGGGCCATAGAGCTGGATCGCCTCGGACAGGCCCTTCTGGGTCAGCGAAAACGCATTGTGCCCGCGCGGCGCGTAGGGTTGGATTTCGCCCGCCGCCTGCATCTTGTGCGCGATCTCGAGCACGGCCGGCATGTCCGGCGGAACCTTGAGAATCCGCCCCAGGTGGAGCGACTTCAGCAAGCCCTCCCGGGTTATTCTTGTTGGTGGGGCGGTAATCTCGTTCATGGCCGACTCGGAACACTGTGAATACGAGCGGGAGTGTCGATTGTTTTTGATAAATCGGGAAGATGGATTTGGGATTTCGGGCCGGTTTTGACCGGCCTGGACAATGCTGCATTATCGCCGCCGCCGCGGCCCGGTGGGCCGCTCTTTGCAACAGGACCTCGCATGGCCTCGCCAACCGACGCGGCGCGCAGCGCGCCGGCGCGCATTC
>CAZNNJ010000964.1:0-1916 GCA_964574305.1 uncultured Rhodospirillales bacterium
CAATCTGTGGCTAAATTCTCGATGGGTTTCGCTGCGCTCTAGCCATCTACGAAATCCGTTATTTCCGCCCGAACAACCTTTCGATATCGCCGAGCTTGAGCTCGACATAGGTCGGGCGGCCGTGGTTGCACTGGCCGGAGAGCGGGGTCGCCTCCATTTCGCGCAGCAGCGCGTTCATCTCCTCGACCGTCAGCCGCCGGCCGGCGCGGACCGAGCCGTGGCAGGCGATGGAGGAGCAGACCTGGTCCAGCCTCCGGCCGACCGCGGCGGCACCATCGGAGAGGAACTCCTCGGCCAAGTCGCGCACCATGGCGACCACCTGCCCCGCCGGCAGCACCGCCGGCGCCTCGCGCACCAGCACCGCGCCCTGGCCGAACGGTTCGACAACCAGGCCGCATTCGGCCAAGGCCTCGGTGGCGTCGATCAGCGCATCGACCCGCGCGGCGCCGAGCTCGACCACCTCGGGCACCAGCAGAATCTGCCGCGCCACCTGGGCCTCGGCCAGCTGCGCCTTGACCTTCTCATAGGTCAGCCGCTCATGCGCCGCATGCTGATCGACGATCACCACGCCGTCCCTTGTCTGGGCGACGATATAGGTCTCGTGCAACTGCGCCCGCGCCGCGCCCAACGGGTAGTCTATAGGCGCGGCGTCCGCCGGCCGCTCGAACGGGATCGGGCCCGGCGCCGTTATTTCCGCCCGGGCGCTGGGACGGTCGACGATGGCGAAGGCCGCCTGAGCCGCCTCAGCGAAGCCGCGCGCGGCTTGGTTCGGCGGGCTGGAGATGTAGCGGGCCGCGGCGGCATGGGAGATCGGGCCGGGCGAGGCGCGGCCGGCGCCGCCCCCAAGGCGGAATTTCTCCAGGGTGGCCACCGCGACGGTGGAGGAGGCGCGATGGCCAGCGCCTTCCAGCGCCCGGCGGATCGAGCCGACGATGAGCCCCCGCACCGCCTGCCCGTCGCGGAACCGGACTTCGGTCTTGGCCGGGTGGACATTGACGTCGACCATCTCCGGCGGCGCCGCGATGAACAAAGCGACCACGGGGTGGCGGTCATGCGCCAGCACGTCGAGATAGGCGCCGCGCAGCGCGCCCGAGAGCTGCCGGTCCTTCACCGGGCGGCCGTTGACGAAGAAATACTGCTCGCGCGGCGTCGCCCGGTTCAAGGTCGGCAGGCCGATATAGCCGGAGATAGCCAGGCTCTCGCGTTCCTCGTCCACCGCCAGCACATTGGCCCCGACGTCGTCGCCCAGCAGCGCCGCCAGTCTTGCATGGCGCGCGGCGTCGGGATCGTCGCCGGTCTGGGCGGTGAGCGCCAGCAGGGTGCGCTCCTCCTCCGCCAGCACGAAGGCGAGGTCGGGCCGGGCCAGCGCCAGCCGTTCGACCGTGTCGCGCACCGCCTGGGTCTCGGCCCGGGGGGTCTTGAGGAACTTGAGCCGGGCCGGGGTCGCATAGAACAGTTCCCTGACCTCGATCCGGGTGCCCTGCCCGCGCGCCACCGGGCCCAGGACGCGCGTCTCCCCGCCCTCGACCGCAATGGCCCAGCCGGCATCGGCGCCCCGCGGGCGCGAGGCGATGGTCATCCGGCTGACCGAGCCGATCGACGGCAGCGCTTCGCCGCGGAAGCCCAACGTGGCGATGCGGTCGAGCCGGTCCTCCGGCAGCTTGGAGGTGGCATGGCGCTCAATCGCCAGCGCCATCTCCCCCGGCGTCATGCCGCAACCGTCGTCCTCGACCAGGATCAGGCTCTGCCCGCCGGTCCTGAGCCGCACCTCGATCCGGGACGCACCGGCATCGATGGAATTCTCGACCAGCTCCTTGACCGCCGCGGCCGGCCGCTCGACTACCTCGCCGGCGGCGATCCGGTTGACCAGCGTTTCCGGGAAGCGGCGAATCGTCATGGGAACCACAGTCTAAGAA
>CAZNNJ010000965.1:0-1912 GCA_964574305.1 uncultured Rhodospirillales bacterium
CGACCTGTTGAAAAACAAGGCGATCGTCTGGAAGGACGAGACCCTGGGCGCGGAATTCTACGAGGCCGAGGTCCCGGCCAACCTGGTGGATCATGTCGCCGAATATCGTGCGACGCTGATCGAGCTGGCGGTCGAGCAGGACGACAAGGTGCTCGAGGCGTATGTCGGCGGCACGGAGCCGTCGGTGGAGGACCTCAAGGCCTGCATCCGCGCGGGCACCATCGCCGGCGCCTTCGTGCCGGTGACTTGCGGCGCGGCTTTCAAGAACAAGGGTATCCAGCCGCTGCTGGACGCCGTCGTCGACTACCTGCCGGCCCCGGCCTATGCCGGCCGGCTGTCGGTCCGCCCCGACGACGCGCCGTTCGCCGGCCTGGCCTTCAAGGTGATGAGCGACCCGGTCGTCGGCACGATCACCTTCGTGCGCGTCTATGCCGGCGCGCTGAGCGCTGGCGCCACGGTGCTGAATTCGGTCCGCGGGCAGTCCGAAACGGTCGGCCGCATGCTGCAGATGCACGCCAACATGCGTGAGGATGTGGACGTGGCCTATGCCGGCGACATCGTCGCCATTCCCGGCCTCGCCGTTACCTCGACCGGCGACACGCTGTGCGACCCGGCCCACCCGGTGGTGCTGCAGTCGATCCCGTTCCCCGAGCCGGTGATCGAGGTTGCGGTCGAAGCCCGCACCGCCGCTGACCAGGAAAAGATGGAAGCCGCTCTGGCTCGTCTGGCGCAGGAAGATCCGACCTTCCAGGTCGCCCGAGATCCGGAGAGCGGCCAGACCGTCATCCGCGGCATGGGCGAGCTGCATCTGGAGATCATCGTCGACCGCATGAAGCGGGAGTTCAAGGTGAGCGCCAATGTCGGCACGCCCCAGGTGGCGTACCGCGAGACGATCACCCGCGCGGCCGTGGTCGACTACACGCACGACAAGCTTCTGGGCGACAGCGCGCATTTCGCCCGCGTCACGCTGGATTTCGCGCCGGCCGCGTCCGGCTCGGGCTACAGCTTCGCGGCGAAGGTGGCGAACGCCGTCCTGCCGGCCGCGTTCGTCGCGGGCGTCGAGACCGGTCTGAAGGCAGCCAAGGAATCCGGCGTGCTCGCCGGCTTTCCGGTGGTCGATATCGATGTCGCGCTGGTGGGCGGTGCCCATCGCGAGGCGGCGTCGTCGGCGCTCGATTTCGAGGTCGCGGCCCGCGCCGCCTTCCAGGAGGGCATGCGCAAGGCCGGTCCGGTCCTGCTCGAGCCGATCATGCGGGTCGAGGTTCTGACGCCGGAAGACCATATGGGCGACATTATCGGCGATCTGGCCTCGCGTCGGGGGCAGATTTCCGGTATGGACCAGCGCGGCGCCGCCCGCTCGATCGATGCGATGGCGCCGCTTGCCAATATGTTCGGCTATGTCAACACGCTGCGCTCGCTGAGCAAGGGGCGCGCGCAGTACAGCATGCAATTCGATCACTATGACCCCGTGCCTCAGGCGATCGCCGATGAGGTCCGGGCGAAGCTCGCTTGATAGTTTTTGTTAGTCACTAACGGCCCGCGGTTGGGCCCAGATGGTGGAGTAGAGGAATGGCCAAGTCTAAATTCGAGCGGACGAAACCGCACTGCAATATCGGCACGATCGGCCACGTCGATCATGGCAAGACGTCGCTGACCGCGGCGATCACCAAGGTCCTGGCCAAGTCGGGCGGCGCAACCTTCACGGCCTACGACCAGATCGACAAGGCCCCGGAAGAGAAGGCGCGCGGCATCACGATCGCCACGGCGCACGTCGAGTATGAGACGAAGAACCGTCACTACGCCCACGTCGACTGCCCCGGCCACGCCGACTACGTCAAGAACATGATCACCGGCGCGGCCCAGATGGACGGCGCGATCCTGGTCGTGTCCGCCGCCGACGGCCCGATGCCGC
>CAZNNJ010000966.1:0-1910 GCA_964574305.1 uncultured Rhodospirillales bacterium
ACCCCCCACCCGTCGACGCTTTGCGTCGCCGACCTCCCCCTCAAGGGGGGAGGCGAAGTTTCTATTGATCGCGCTACTCACCAAACCCGGCACGCCTTCGCCCGGACCATCGGCGCATCCGGCTTGCAGGAGAAGGCCTGGGCGAATTCCGGCATGTCCGAGACGACGCCGTTGACCCGGAATTCCGCCGGGGAATGCGGATCGGTGGCGGCGCGCAGGCGTTTGCCCTCCGGCCGCGTATGGCTGCACCAGGACTGGCCGTAGCCGATGAAATAGCGCTGGGCCGGGGTGAAGCCGCCGATATCGGGGGCGGGCCTGTCCTTCAATATCTTCATCAGCGCGACGTAACCCAGCCGCACCCCGCCCAGGTCGGCGACATTCTCGCCCAGGGTCAGTTTGCCGTTGACATGCAGATTGTCGACCGCGACATAGCCGGAATACTGGTCGACCACGCATTGCGCCCGCGCCCTGAACTTGGCCGCATCCTCCTTGGTCCACCAGTCGGTCAGGTTGCCCCTGCCGTCATATTGCCGTCCCTCGTCGTCGAAGCCGTGGGTCATCTCATGGCCGACCGTGCCGCCGGCGGTGGCCCCGAAATTCACCGCGTCGTCGAACTTGGGCGAGAAGAATGGCGGCTGCAGGATGCCGGCCGGCAGGTTGATGTCGTTCATCTGCGGATTGTAATAGGCGTTGACCGTCGGCGGGCTCATGTCCCACTCGCCGTGATCGACTGGCTTGCCGATCTTGTCGAGCTCGCGCTGCAGCTCGAACGTGCTCGCCCGTGCCGCGTTGCCCAGCATGTCGCCGCGGGTGATCGTCATCGCGCCGTAGTCGCGCCAATGGTCGGGATAGCCCAGCTTCTTGCGCATCTGGCCGAGCTTCACCAGCGCCTTCTCGCGCGTCTGCGGGCTCATCCAATCGATGGTCCTGAGGTCGTTCTCGAACGCCTCGGCGATCGCCGCCGCCATCCGCTCGGTGCCGGCCTTGGCTTCGGGCGGATAATGGTCGGCAACCCAGGCGCGGCCCAGATCTTCGCCCAGAGCGTCGTCGACCGCGCCGACGCAGCGCTTCCAGCGCGGCTTGATCTCGGTCGCGCCGGTCAGCCGCTTGCCGTAGAAGGCGAAGTTCTCATCGACGAAGGCCTTGGAGAGCCAGTCGGCGGCGCCGCTGATGATATGCCATTTGAGATAGGTCTTGAGCTCCTCCAGCTTCGTGGCGGCGACCAGTCTGGCGGCGGCGCGAAAGAACTTCTCCTCGGTGACGTCGATCTTGCCGACCGGCGGGGCGCCGACGGCGGTGAAATAGGCGCTCCAGTCGAAGCCGGGGGTCAGCGCGTCCAGCTCTTCCCGCTTCAGCAGGTGGTAGGTGAGCAGCGGGTCGCGCCGCGACACCCGGTCCAGCGCTCCCTTGGCCAGCGCCGTCTCGATCTTCAGCACCGTCGCGGCACGGGCGGCGGCATCCTTCTTGCTCTCGCCGGCCAGCACGAACATCTTTGCGACATGGACGGCATAGTCGGCGCGCAGCTTCACGCTCTCGGCGTCGGCCTTCAGGTAATAGTCGCGATCCGGCAGGCCCATGCCGCCCTGGTCGGCGATGGCGATCTCCGCCTCCGCGTCCTTGGCGTCCTGGCCTGCGCCGAAGCCGAACAGGCCGCCGACGCCCTCGCGATGCAGCGCGCCGAGCAGGGCCGGCAGCTGCGCCTTGTCGCTCAGCGCATCGATCTTTGCCAGCTCGGGCTTGAGCGGTGCCAGGCCCAGCCTCTCGATCCCGGCCTCGTCCATGCAGCTGGCATAGAAATCGCCGATCTTCTGTGTCTCTGGCGTAGGGTTGGTTACCGCCTTTTCCAGTATCGCGCGCAGCTGCAGGTGGTTGCGCTGGATCGGCCTCTGGTCCCGCCCCCAGCTCGACCT
>CAZNNJ010000967.1:0-1908 GCA_964574305.1 uncultured Rhodospirillales bacterium
CATAGGCCGCGCGTGGCGCCGGTGGCGGTGCGCTGCTGCCCGGACCGCCCGATATGCCGGGCGGCGGGGCCAAGGCCGTGGACGAGATCGCCGAATGCGGGACGACCGCCGGCTGGCCCGGCGGCACATAGGCCATGTTGGGATCGCCGACCGGGCCGGCGTCGCGCGCCAGCGTGCCGTCGCCGTAGCCGCCCGGCACCCGCAGAACCTGGCCGACCTGCATATGGTAAGGCTGGCTCAGCCCATTGGCCTGGGCCAGCGCGACATCGTCGACGCCGAGCAGGGTTGCGATCTCCTCCACCGTGTCGCCCGCATGCACGCGATAGGTTGCGGGCGGCGGGATGATCAACTGCTGGTGCGGCTCCAGCGTGTAGGGTGGGCGCAGATGGTTGGCCTGGATGATCGCGTTGGGCGGCAGGTCGAAGCGGGCGGCGAGCGCGTCCAGCGATTCGCCCGGTTCGGCGGCAACGACATAGCCAACCTGCCCATGTGGGCGGTTCGGGCCGTTCATCATGTCGTCATAGGCGGTGCAGCCGCCAAGGACCGAAGTCGTGATCAGGAGTGCTGCAAGACCGTGACGCTTCATGCCCCTTTTCCCTTGTCCGTCCGTCCGCTCGGCGCCCCTCTGACAAGAGGAACGAATCGGACAGGCCACAAATCCTCGCTTCTAATTTGGTCTTTTTCGCGGCGAATCCGAACCATCATTTGATCGTCGGTGGCCCGGCGCACCGGGCAGATCAGGATTCCGCCGTCGGCAAGCTGGTCGATCAGGGTTTTTGGCGCTTCCCCTTCGCTGGCCGCGGTCACGATGATCCGGTCGAACGGCGCCACCTTGGGCCAGCCCAGCCCGCCGTCGCCGTGATGGAAGGTGACATTGTGGATGCGCATCGATTCGAGCAGCTTCGCCGCCTTGTCCTGCAGCGGCTTGATCGTCTCGATCGTGTAGACACGGCGGCAGAGCAGCGCGAGCACGGCGGTCTGGTAGCCCGAGCCGGTGCCGATCTCCAGCACGGTCGGGCGGTTTCTCAGCTCCAGCGCCTCGGTCATCATCGCCACGACCAGGGGCTGGCTGATCGTCTGGCCATGGCCGATCGGCAGCGCCGTGTCTTCCCAGGCGCGGTCCTGGAAGGTATCGGGGACGAACAGCTCGCGCGGCACCCGCTCGATCGCGCCCAGCACCGCCGCATCCGCCACACCGGAACGCCGGAGCGACATCAGAAGGCGGAGCCTGCGCGCGTCGGTGCTCATCTTTCCAGGGCTTCGGCGAAGGCCGGCATCGATTTTGTGTGCGTCAGGTCGAGATAGATCGGCGTCACCGGAATGCCGCCGCCTTCGATCACGGCGATGTCGCTGTCGGGATCGATCTCGACGTCGGAGCGCTGCGGCCCGATCCAGAAATAGGAACGGCCACGCGGATCGGTGCGTTCCCGCAATTCGTCGCCGAGCTTGCGCCGCCCATGGCCCACGACCCGCGCCGGCCTGACCGCATCGGGCGGACCGGACGGGAAGTTGATGTTGAGCATCACGTTGTCGGCCCAGCTCGCCCCGGCCAGGCGGCGGATCAGGTCGGCGGCGCGTTGCTCAGGCACGGCGAAGGACAGGGGCTCGCCCTCCTCCACCCGCTGCGAAAGCGCGATGGCCCGCACGCCGAGCAGGGTCGCCTCCATCGCAACCGCCACGGTGCCGGAATAGGTGACGTCGTCGCCGACATTGGCGCCGTGATTGATACCGGACAGCACCAGGTCGGGCCGGTGGCTCTTCAGAAGGTGGCTCATCGCCAGCATGACGCAGTCGGTCGGCGTGCCGTCGACCGAAAAATGGCGCTCGTCGTACTTCCTGAGGCGCAGCGGCCGGTGGATGGTCAGGGAATGGCTGGCGCCCGACTGCTCGGTCTCGGGCGCGACGACC
>CAZNNJ010000968.1:0-1878 GCA_964574305.1 uncultured Rhodospirillales bacterium
GGGGTGGGGGGGGGTGGGGATTTTTCAAATTTCCGGGGGGACATGCAGGGGGGCCGGCGGCGAACCGCCCGGTTCATTTCCGTCACCACCTATGCGAGCCGGGGCGACGCCGAGACCGCCATCGCCAAGGTCCGGGCGATCCATGAGCGGATCAAAGGAACTCAACCCGACGGCACGCCCTATAGTGCAACCGACCCCAGGCTGCTCGCCTGGGTCCACGCGACCGAGACGGTCAGCTTCCTGGATGCCTGGATCCAATATGCCGAGCCTGGAATGACGCTCGCCGACCAGGACCGCTATTTCGCCGAGATGGCGCGGATCGCCACCGCGCTGGGCGCCGATCCGGTTCCCCTGCGCCGGGCCGACATGATGGGCTTCATCGCCCGCATGCGCCGGGAACTCGCCGTCGACGACCGCGCGCGGGAGGTTGCCGCTCTGATCCTCGGCCGCCATCCCGACAACCGCTCGACCGACCCGCTCCAGGCGATCGGTTTCCAGGCCGCCATCGACCTGCTGCCGCCCTGGGCGCGGCGGATGCACGGCCTGCAAGCCTCGACATTGGGGCGGCCACTGGTCAGGGCGGGCACGTTCGGCATCGCCCAGACGCTGAGGTGGGCTTTTCAGTAACCTACCGCCCGACGATCTTCCTCGCCTCCGCCATGGCCTGCCCCATCCGCGCATCGTTGGAATAGCCGGCGACCAGGCACCGCCGCCGGCCGGCTTCCGCGATCTGCCTCCGCAGCTCCGGCTGCGGCAGGTATTCGCGGATCAGCCGGGCACAGTGGTCGGGGTCGGTGAAGAAGACTGCCTCCTTGCCGTCCTCGAACATTTGCTTGTGCTCCTCGGTCGCCTCTGCCAGCAGAAAGCCGCCGGCGGCTGCGATCTCGAAGCTCTTGTGAGCGACCTGGTCGTTGTTGGCGTGGGTGACGAAGGACAGGCAGATTTTCGAGTCCCAGAAGCGCTGGCGATAGGCGTCGTCCAGCACTGACGGGCCCTTGTAGAGCCGTCTGGCGATATCGGGCTTCAGTGCCTTCCGCCAGCGGTCGCCTCTGATGTCGGTCACGATGTCGTGCTCGGTCAGCAGGCGGGTCAGGAACCCGGCGCGGTCGTCGTGAGGTGAGCCGGTGAAAGACAGGTCGATGGCGCGGTTCTCCTCGCCCCAGCCGCCGGGCGGCGGGAAATGGACGGTCGGCTCATAGGCCAGCGGCACGCGAATCGCAGCCCTGGCCCCCGCCCGCAGGTAATCGTCGATATTGATCGCGCGCGGGACGAAATGCAGGTCATAGGCCGGGATGGCTTCGAGCAGATGCTTCCAGCCGGGCTCGCCCATCCGGCCGAAGGGATTGTCCAGATTGTACTGGATGATCGGGGCGATGGTCCTGGACAGCGAGTGCACCGTCTCCGGCCATAGAAAAATCGGCTTATCGACCAGGATGTATTTGGGGAGGCTCGTCTCCGCGGCGCGCTGGAAATCGCGGTTCAGCCGGTCGACCGCCGGGCCGGCCAGCAGGCGGTGGTAGAGCCAGTTGGCGATCCGCCCTGCCCCGCGCAGATAGTCGGCGAAGTTGAACGGCATGACCTCATAGCCCAGCCGCTCCAGCGCCATCATGCGGTGCCGCGCCGTGCTGCCCGGATCGATCGGTCCGCCATAGAGGATTTTCGCGCGCGCCACTCTGATCCGCTCCGAAAGGTCGGACAGCACTAAACAGCTTGCAGCCGCATGGCTATATGTTCCGCCGATGACCGACGCGCTCACCCACACCGATATCGTCTCGGACGGCTGGATCGACCGGCGGATGCCGGAATGGACCCGCCCCTATCTCAAGCTTGCCCGGCTGGACCGGCGAAACCCTTCCAGGGATACTTCCGAACGTTGCC
>CAZNNJ010000969.1:0-1873 GCA_964574305.1 uncultured Rhodospirillales bacterium
CCGATCCCGCCGAATATCGCGCGGGTGGCCGAGTTGCTCGGCTATGACGGCCCATTTGTCGAGATGCGCCAGGCTTGCACAGGTTTCGCCAATGCGCTGGTGATGGCGAGCGGCCTTCTCGCCGCGCCGGGAACCGGTCCGATCGCGATCGTAGGCTCGGAGACCGGGTCGGTATTCTTCGACCCCATTCGCGCGGAAGACGATCACGGACAACTCGTCAATCTGGTCCAGATGGGTGACGGTGCGGGCGCCATCTTGCTGGCGCCCGACGATGACGGGCGAGGCGCGCGCCTGTCGCGGATATTCTTCGGCCAGATCGGGCGCGGTCGGCCCGCGGGGTTGACGATGCCCCACGGCGGATCGGATGCTCCAGCGCCCCCGCGGGCGGTGATCGAGTTCGAGCATGATTTTCCGGCAATCCGTCGAGCCGGTCCCGACCTGTTCATCGAGGGAATGCGCGCGGCCGTCAATGCGGGGATCGAGGCGTATCACGTCGACTGGGTGATCCCGCACCAAGCCAATGGCCGGATGAACAGCCTGCTCGCCGCCGGCCTCGGTCTGCGGCTGGAACGTATATTCGTGAACGCCGGACATGTCGGCAACACCGGTTCGGCGGCGATCTGGCTGGCGCTGGCGGAGCTGCGAAAGCAGATGATCGCCGGGCAGAGCGTGCTTACGCTGGGGGCCGAAGCCACGAAATACATGTTCGGCGGGTTTCAATATGTCCACGGTTGACACAGGCGCGTCGCGCTGGGCGAATCGCGCGCCACTTGCGGAGGTTCATGGGCTGAGCAAGAGATTTGGGGCCCGAACGGCGGTAAATGATGCGTCCCTCACCACCCGACCCGGCACGGTCGTCGGTCTTATCGGGGCCAACGGAGGCGGAAAGACGACCACGCTGCGTCTGCTCGCCGGATTGCTGCGGCCCGATGCCGGCGCCGGCACGGTGCTTGGCTTCGACATATTGCGCGCGCCGCGCGATATCCGCCGGCGGGTGGGCTACATGTCCCAGCACTTTTCGCTCTATGCCAACCTGACAGTGCGCGAGAATCTCAGATTCCGTGCCGAAGTGTACGGCATGCCGTCTCCGCGGGCAGCGGTCGACGAAACCATTGCTCAGTTCGATCTCGGGGCGTTCGCAAGGAAGCCGGCCGGCCGCTTGTCGGGCGGATGGATGCGCCGGCTTCAACTCGCCGCCGCTCTGATCCACTCTCCGAACCTTATTCTCCTCGACGAGCCGACCGCCGGGCTCGATATGCTGCTGCGAGGCGAAACCTGGCGCCGTATCTTCGCTCTGGCCGACGCAGGCGCCGCCCTTATCGTCAGCACCCACGATCTGACCGAGGCTGAAGGCTGCGCGAACGTGGTTTTGTTCGAAGACGGTGAAATCCGCGCCAACGGGTCGCCCCAGGATCTCGCGCTCCAACTCGCAATCGAGCGTGGCGTCGCTCCGGACGTAGCCAGGTTGAGGCTGGAAGACGTAACGGCTGCGCTGTTGTCGGATGGAACGCCATCATGATCCGAGCGTTCCTGGTCGTCCTTCGATCGCATTTGCAGAGGATCGTCGCCGTCGCGTGGGTCGAGACGCTGCAGATCGTCCGCGACCGGACCAGCCTGTCGCTGATCCTGGGCGTTCCGGCGATCCAGCTTGCCCTGTTCGGCTTCGCGGTCAATCCCAACCCGAGGAACATTCCGATCGCGATCGCCGGCGACGCCAAATTGCAGAGCCCAGTGGCGCAGATCGTTGCCGAAACCGGTTATTTCGTCGTGGTGGGCGACAGGCTGCCGCCGGGGCCCGCGGCGCGCAAGGTCCCGGAGGGGCATGCCCTTAACGGTGTCCAATTTCCCACGCCGCCCGATAAGTCGTATCGCA
>CAZNNJ010000970.1:0-1870 GCA_964574305.1 uncultured Rhodospirillales bacterium
CGACCGGGCCGTCCAGGTCGCTGGACGATTGACCGCTGGCGGTGACCGCGGGCGGCGGGGCGCCGGGCGGGGTGGTGACCGTGAGCACCGCGACCGGGGGCGGGTTGGTGTTGGCGACGTTGATGGTGGTCCGCGCCGAGCCGGGCAGGGCGTTGCCGGCGGCGAACGTCACGGTGTAGCTGCCGCTGTCGGCGAAGCCCGGGGTCCAGATGAGGCGCCCCGAGGCATGGTCGGCGGCGGCGGTGAAGCTCGCGGTGCTCCCAGGCAGCGCCGCGAGGTCGGCGGTGAGCGAGGCGATCGGGCTGCCGTCGGGAACGGCGGCGGTGAGCGCGAACGTTGTCGGGGTGCCCCCCGCCGGGGCGGCCGATACCCCCGGCACTGCATGAAAGCCAACAGACCCGTCCGGCGGTCGCAGGCGCGCGCCAAATAAAAGTCGACCGCCTCAACGAAGACGACCGGCCGCAGCGTCGCCAGCGTCTCGGTCGCGCCGAGCAACAGTTGCATCTCCCAGCCTTCGATGTCGGCCTTGATCAGGTCCAGGCGCTTCAGCCCTTCGGCGGCGACATAGCGGTCGACGGTTTCTACCGCGACCTCATGGCGGAAGACGTTGCCCCCCTCCCCGCCCTCGCCCAGATGGCTGAGGCCGAAGCCGAGACTGCCGGATTTCTTGATCGGGGTGCTGAGGGTCAAGGTGCCGGGCTTCGCGCCGAAGGCGATGGGGTCGATGGAGATTCGGCCTTTCCCCTTCAGCCGCACCATGGGCCGGAGGATCGACAGGGCGTAGGCCCCCGGCTCGAACGCGTAGACATGGCCCCTGGGCGCCATCAGCGCGAACAGCTTGGCCATCTGGCCGGCATGGGCGCCGACGTCGAAGACGATCCCGTCCGGCGGCAGGACCGGCCGCAGGATCGGGATCAGTTCGGTGTGATGCTGGCGGGCGAGCGCCTTGAAGAGATGCGCCCACCAGGTGAGGCGCGCCCGCCCCCGCAGGGGCGGGTTCGTCGTCGTCATGCGCCCGTTATTACAGCACCCCCAACATCGCGCCAACCAGCGGGTGGCGGACGATGTCCTGCTCCTCCAGCCGCACCACGGCGATGCCGGGCAGCGGCTCCAGGCGGCGGGCGATGTCGGCCAAGCCGGAGACACCGGGCAAGAGGTCGCTCTGCTCGGGATCGCCGGTGATCACCATGGTCGAGTGCCAGCCCAGCCGGGTCAGCAGCATCTTCATCTGGGCGTAGGTACAGTTCTGCGCCTCGTCGATCACCACGAAGGCGTTGTTGAGGGTGCGGCCGCGCATATAGCCGATCGGGGCGATCTCGATATCCCCCTCCTCCATCAGCGAGCGCAGGCGCTTGCCGCCCAGCCGGTCGGTCAGGCAGTCATAGAGCGGGCGCAGATACGGGGCCATCTTCTCCACCATGTCGCCGGGAAGGTAGCCCAGGCCCTCCCCGGCCTCGACCGCCGGGCGCGACAGCACGATGCGCTCGATCCGCCCGGCCTCCAACGCCTCGACGGCGGCGGCGACGGCGAGATAGGTCTTGCCGGTGCCGGCCGGCCCGATGGCGAGCGTCAGGCTGTGGTCGGCGATGGCGGTCAGGAATTTCTCCTGATTGGGGCTGCGGGGTTGCACCTTGCGGACATAGCTTTGATCCCGTTTCTCGCTGAGCGGGTCCCATCCGTTGCCGAACAAGGATTGGACCTTGCCCCGGTCGGATGCATCGGCATGCGCCGTGGCCGCACGAGAAGAGCGCTTTGTCATTGCAAGAACCCTTTCAAGCTGGGGTAAGCCCGACTGGCCTCGGGCGAAAACCGCCACGCGGGAAGCGCGGCATGCGCGGGACCAAAAAACCCCGCACAAGCGCGGGAGTAG
>CAZNNJ010000971.1:0-1868 GCA_964574305.1 uncultured Rhodospirillales bacterium
CCCACCCTCCGCCCCCCCGACCCCCCCCGCCGGGCGCGCGGGGCGGACGACCAGGTTGGTGGCAGGGTCCTCGCCGCCGAAGCCGCCGGCGAACGGGCCGTCGGCGGTGAACCGCAATTCCGGCGCGGGCTCGAGGGTCAGCGTGTCGTAGACATCGGTGAAGGCGACGAGGCTGTCGAGCAGGTGATAGCCGTCGGCGCGCCTGGCCGTGACGTGCAGATACAGGTTCAGCTTGGCCGGGGCGGCCAAGGTCGTGCTCTGGAATGTCATCTCAGTTGACTGAGGCGCGGCGGGGTGGGTTTTCGACGTTGTCGAGGCCGTCCTTGAGCTTGGTGCGGATCTGCTCGGTCAGCGCCTTGTCGTCGGAGAGGCGCTCCGCCTTCTCCCACTGGCTGCGGGCCTCGATCTGGCGGCCGACGCGCCAATAGGCGTCGCCCAGATGATCGTTGATGGTGGCGTCGTTGGAGTCCAGCGACACCGCGCGCTCCAGCTGCTTGATCGCCTCCTCGTAGTCGCCGGAGCGGTACATGCACCAGCCCAGGCTGTCGACGATGGCCCCGTCGTCGGGCACCAGCTGGATCGCCCGCTCCAGCATCGTGCGGGCGCGGTCGAGATTGACCCCCTGATCGGCCCAGGAAAAGGCGAGATAGTTGAGCAGGCCCGGGTCGTCGGGCCTCAGCTGCAGCGCCGCCAACAGGTCGGCTTCGGCATGCGGCCATTGATGCGACTGCTGATAGGCGATGCCGCGATGATAGAGCGCCAGCCCCTTGCGGCTGCTGGTCGGCGCGATCTTGGCCAGCGCCGTGTCATAGGCCGCGATCGCCTCAGGGAATTTCTCCTTCTGCCGCAGCAGGTCGGCGTAGGCCAGCAGCATGTCCATGTCGGCCGGATGCGCCTTGACCGCGGCCTGGCCGACCTTGAGCGCGCGCTCGTCCTCCTTCGCCTTGTCGAGCACCGCCATGGCCATCCGCTCGGCGGTCGAGCGGATTTCCGACTTCTCGTTGATGCCGAGCAGCACCGCGGCGGCATCGTCGAGCCGGCCGAAGCGCTGGTCGAGCTCCGACAGGAGCAGCTGGGCCGAGGAGAAATCGGGCCGCAGATACAGGGCGAACTGGGTATAGAGCAGCGGCGCGATGTCGTTCTGCTTTTCCGCGATCAGCGAGGCGGCGATGCTGAACAGCGCGTCGGCAGCGCCGCTCTTCGGGTCGGGCGCAGGCGCGGCGCGGCTCTTTTCGGCGAGACGGGCCAGCATCTCCATGCGCATCGAGGCGGAGCTGCCGTCGGCGTCGATCCGCTCGATCGCCTTGCGCGCCTTATCGGTGTCGCCCTGGCGCTGATAGAACTGGGCGGCCAGCGTGATGGCGTGGAGCGGCGGGTTTGCGTCCGTGATCTTGTCATAGAGCGCCGCCGCCTGGGCCTTGTCGCCCAGCGCGTCATAGACCATCGCTGTCTGCAGTTGCCGCATCGCCTCGACGCCGGAGAGCTGGTCGAGCGAGGCGAGGGCGGCCAGCGCCTCGGCCTTGCGGCCGCGCCCGACCTCGCACCAGGCGACCAGGATCGGCGTGAGATAGCGGTCGATCATGCCGTGCGCCTGGTCGGAGGTGAGCTTGGCCTGCGCCGCCGGGTAATGACCGGCGTTGAACTCCTCCAGCGTCTGGACGAAATT
Source organism: uncultured Rhodospirillales bacterium (assembly GCA_964574305.1). GTDB lineage: Bacteria > Pseudomonadota > Alphaproteobacteria > BOG-932 > Roseiterribacteraceae > BOG-932. Next base: position 1,667 of record CAZNNJ010000971.1, read on the forward strand.
GGCCAGCGGCGCGTCGCTGGCATCGGCGGGCGTGGCCTTCGCCCCCTCCAGCGCGCCGGGGAAGTCGCCCGCCCAGATCGACAGCAGCAGAGCGTCGTGACCCCGGCCCTGGGCGTCACGCGCGCCTTCCCCGGGGCGGCGAAAGGCCCGCCCCCCCCTCGCCCACGCCCCGTTCACCGGCGCGCCCCCCCCCGGCAGACAA
>CAZNNJ010000972.1:0-1868 GCA_964574305.1 uncultured Rhodospirillales bacterium
GCAAATCCAAGCACGTCAAATTCGCCCAGATCATGCCGATGCGAAAAATCGCCGCGGGCATCCATGACGTACGGGAAGTACGCGCTCTTGTCGCCCACCAGCCGTTCAAGGTTTTGCATGTTGTAGAAGTCGGTGTCCATGAGCGCACCCAGAAACAGCCACTTCCTCCAGCGATAGTAGATCCAGTACGGATCGCCGCGCGGACGACCGTCGGTGCCGGGGGGGTCGTAGCCATCCGGCGGAAACTGGTTGCGCGTCGCCCCGAAGGTCGCGGGGTCAAACGTGCGCGTCGCGCTCTGGTCCCACCAAACCCATTCCGTTTGACGATTGCGCTGCGAGTGATCCCACCAGCCGCCGGTCCAGCGGTCGTTCGCGCCGGTGGATGCCCACGCTGGAGGGCCGATGTCCTCGTTCTTGGGAGGCGATGGCCACGGATCGATTCGCCAGGGCTGGCCCGCGGGCGTGCCGTCCGGGCCGCCGGCAAACGGCTCGCGGGCGTTGCGGCGAGTCCCCAGCCATGCGTACATCGAACCTTGGATGCCGCGGGCCAGCAAGCCGCCGGGGTCGTGCAGCGTCGCAGGTCGGACAATCTCCCACCAATCGGTCTCCCAGCGCGGGACGGTGACCGTCGTGATCACGTTGTTCCAGATCGCCTGCATCGTGGCGTGCGTCACGCGGTAGAAGATGATTGGGAATCCAGACAATCGCATTTCCGGCCAGGAACCTTCGGTGATGTCGTTGCGGTAAACGCGATAGGGGCCGCGTGCCCTGGCCATGATCCTCCTGCGGGACCACAGCTCGTCAACCCAGGTCAGGATGGAATCGGGAATCCACCTGCGGCGCGGATTGGGATCGAATTGCCGCTCGTTGTCGGGCTCGCGGCCGGCGCTGCCGGCGGTGATCGCATCCTGCCGCTCGTAGGGCGGCCAATAGCCCTGCCACCGCCGGATTCGCGTGTGATAGCCGCCCTTGATGATCTCCGCGTTGGTGGTTTGCCAGTCAGGCGGCAACCCGCTCAGGACGGGGTCGTGATAGTCACCCCACGTGCCGGCGCGGATCGGAAAATCAGGCAGGATCGGAATTAGGACAGCATTTGTCGCCCAATTGCCCTTGCCCACGGCGCCGGCCCGCTGCTGGGCGAGGGCCGGCGTCAGCTCGGCGACGACGTTGCTGAATGTCTGCAGTGCGCGCAGCACCTGCCAAAGCTCGCCGTCCTCAAACTTCGTCAGCGCCGCCGGGAACCCGCCGCGATCGGCGTAGTGCTGATCCAGCCGGCCGAGGACCTGCTGGATCTCTTGCAGTTTCTGGATCGACTTGCGGCATTCGTCCGCCAGGCTCTCGCACGGCGTATCGGGACCAAGATTGGCGCAGTCGCTACGGCGCACCGGCCCGGTCAGCGCCCGCGCCAGGATCGCGTCCGGATGGTCGTCAGCCTGCATGCGGCCGGGCAACAGATTGGGATATTGCTCGATCACTGGCAGAATGGCATTCGCATTGGGTAGCGCCTGTTCAACCGATGGGCCGATCGCTTCTAGCATGGCGATCAGCGCGATGATCTTCGACGCGGCCACGTTGTTCATCGAAAGCAGGTTGAAGCCATGCGCCAGCCAATTCGCCCCGGCCAGCGCCGAAGCGTCGGCGGCGTTCTGCGCCATCACCGCCTGGTTCACCTGGTCGCCGGTGTTGAAGACGAAAAAGATCAGCGTGGCCAGAGCGAGGATCATGAAGACGAGGAGGAGGGAGACTTGGCCGGATTGGTCGCCGTGGAAGCGGCGGACAAAGCGTATAGGGTATAGGGTTTGGGGTATGCGGTGATTCATGGCCCTACTCAATTACTAAGAGCGCGGGGCGGTTCCTCTAGGGACTCA
>CAZNNJ010000973.1:0-1862 GCA_964574305.1 uncultured Rhodospirillales bacterium
ATACCGTCGTCCCCATTCCTCCCCAGCGTTGGGACGTCCAGGCCTATTACGACCGCATCTGGGCCCGCCCCGCCTTCCAGAAGTCCCTGCCCCCCGGCCAGACCAAGGCCCTGGAATGGCTGCTGCCGCGGCTTGGGCCTAAGATGAGCTTCAAGAAGAAGGCGGCGTAACCACGCTCATCCGCGACGAACGGCCGGAAGATATCGCCGCCATCCGCGCGGTCGTTGCGGCGGCCTTTGGCCAGCCGGCCGAGGCCGATCTGGTCGACCGGCTGCGTGCCGACAACGACAGCGCCATCTCGCTGGTCGCCGTCGATGACGGCCTGATCGTCGGCCATGTTCTTTTCTCGAAAATGGCGGCGCCGTTCCGCGCGCTGGCGCTGGCGCCAGTGTCGGTGATGCCCGAAAGGCAGAATGCCGGGATCGGCAGCCGGCTGATCCGCGCAGGGGTGGAGCGCGCCGTGGCCGACGGCTGGCAGGGGGTCTTCGTGCTCGGCGAACCGGAATATTATCGGCGCTTCGGGTTCGATCCGGCGTTGGCGGCGGGTTTCGCCTCACCCTATGCGGGGCCCTATTTCATGGCGCTGTCGATCGGCGGAGCGCTTCCCGTGACCGAGGGAAAGCTCGGTCATGCACCGGCGTTTGCCGATCTCGGGTGATTTGCAGGGCGGATGAGCGCAGCGTAATCCGCCAACGCATCTACCCGGTGGCGGCGAATGCCGTGCGTTGCGCGGCTGGCGGATTACGCTGCGCTCATCCGCCCTACACCGCATCCGGCTGGTTCTCAGGCCGCGCCTTGTCGAACGCCGCCAGCGCCAGCAGGTTGGCCTCGATCGCCGTCAGCTTCGGATAGGGCGCAAGGTCCGCCGAAAACCGCCGCGCGTTGTACATCTGCGGCACCAGGCAGAGATCGGCCATCGTCACAGCGGCGCCGCACAGGTAGGGCGCGCCGGCGATGGCCTCCAGCGGGCCGAAGCCCTCGGCGATCCAATGCCTGACCCAGGCATCGATGCCGTCCTGCGGCTGGCCCATCTCGCCGCGCAGATAGGTCATGATCCGGGGATTGTTGAGCGGGTGGATGTCGCAGGCGATGGCGAGCGCCGCGGCGCGGACCCTCGCGCGGGCAACGGGATCGGCCGGCAGCAGCGGCGGCTGAGGGTGGGTTTCCTCGAGATATTCGATGATGGCGAGGCTTTGGGTCAGCACCGCCGGGCCGTCCACGAGGCTGGGAATCAGGCCCTGCGGGTTCAGCGCCAGATAGTCGGGCGCGTGATGGGCGCCGAGCCGCACATCGACCGCCTGCGCGCCGGCTTCGATTCCCTTCCAGTTCAGCGCGATCCTGACCCGATAGGAGGCCGACGAGCGCCAATAGCCGTGCAGGATCATGCTTGCTCCACCACCTGGTCGATGGCGCCGAAGATCGAGGCGCCGGCCCTGTCCAGCATCTCGATGCGCACCCGGTCGCCGAACTTCATGAAGGACGTGGCGGGTGCGCCATGATCGATCGTTTCGATAGCGCGACGCTCGGCGATGCAGGAGGAACCGACGGCGCGGTCGTCGTTCGCCACGGTGCCCGAACCGACGATCGTGCCGGTGGCGAGCGGCCGTGTCTTGGCGGCATGGGCGATCAGCTGCGGGACGTCGAACACCATGCCGGGGCGGGGGCTCTCGTCAAGGCCGGTGAACGTGACGTTGGCGTGATGCGTCATGCCGACCGCGGCCGCCACCCGCGGATCGTCGATCCTGACCCGCGAGGGCTCGTACTGGCGCAGCTCGTCGCGCTGACCGTGGAGCAGTCGGCCGAACGTCGCGAGCTGCACCTTGTCCTGCTGCAGCGTTCCGTACGAGAAGAGCAGAGGCATC
>CAZNNJ010000974.1:0-1862 GCA_964574305.1 uncultured Rhodospirillales bacterium
CGGCTGCGCCACGCCGGTGGAATCCGCCGCCTTGAAAACGGCGGTGATGCAACAAGAGCTGATGGTCGCGGCTCTGCAATGCCACGAAGCCAAAGCCTATAACCAGTTTGTGATAAGCTATCGCCAGGAGCTGCAATCCTCGGATGCGGCGCTCAAGGCCTTTTTCGTGCGGCGCGGCGGCGAGCATGGCGAAGCCGGCTATGACACATTCAAGACCAAGGCGGCCAATCTGTCGGCGCTGGAACAAGCGAGCCATGGCGCGGCTTTCTTCGCCGATGCCCATGCCTTGTTTGCCGCCGCCTTCCCCCATCAAGGCCGCCTGATGAGTTTTGTCGAAGCCCGTTCCGCCACCACCGACATCGGCGCACCGAATTCCTGGCGGATACGCTCGACAACGCCATGGCGTGGTCCAAGCCCGACTTTCTGCTGGTGAATGGGACCAACGTGCTGCCCTATCCCGAGGGCATCGGGCTGGGTTTCCCGGCACAGGTGACCGTGACGACCACCCCGGGCTGGCGGGTGCTCACCGGCATGCAACGCGCACCGCAGGGGGCCGACAGCTACCAGGCCGGCAACTATCACGACCTGGTCGACATGCCCTTTTTCATTGGGCGCTTCGATCTCGACAGCATGCAGATCGACGGCACCTGGCAGCGGCTCGCGTCGTACCCCGCCGGCCTGCTCAAGGGCGCTGCGCGCGATACCCTCTGGAAACAGCTCAAGGAATTCACCCCCGCCGAGGCGGCGGTGTTCGGCGAGACGCCGTGGAAGAATTACTCCACGATGCTGATCTTCGACCCGGGTTACGGCGGCGGCAGCGCGCTCGAGCACCAGAGCTCCCACGTCGGCATTTACACGCCCACGTTCATCGGCACCCCGCTGCTCGCGTCGATCACCGCGCACGAGATGTTCCATTCCTGGAACGTGAAGCGCCTGCGCCCCGCCGACATGGTGCCGTACCGCTATGACCAGCCCGAAGCGACCACCCTGCTCTGGGTGAGCGAAGGGATCACCGACTACTACGCCGACCTCTCCCTGGTGCGCGGCGGGGTGATCGATTCCACGGTGTTTCTGAGCGTCACCGACGGCAAGCGCCAGCACACCGACGAAACCGTGCCGGTGTCGCTCGAAGACGCCTCGCTCAGCACCTGGATCCACCCCACCGACGGCACCGCCGACATCTACTACGACAAGGGCTCGCTCGCCGGGTTACTGCTCGACATCCTGATCCGCGACGCGAGTGACAATCATCAGTCGCTCGACGCCGTGATGCGGGGCCTCTATCAGAGCGCCTACAAGGCGGGCAAGGGCTTCACGACCGCCGAGTGGTGGGCCGCGGTCAGCGCCGCCGCCGGGGGCAAGTCCTTCGCCGAGTTCGCTACCCGGTACGTGGAGGGGCGCGAGCCGTTCCCCTGGAGCAGCGTCGCCCCGCTGGCCGGCCTCCAGTACGTCGTCGACAGCAGCCAGGTAGTGCGCCTGGGGGTGAGCACCATCTCCGACAGCAATAAGGTGATGGTGACGGCCGTGACACCCGGCAGCGCGGCCGAGGCGGCCGGTGTCGAGCCGGGCGATCAGCTGGTCCGGATCGGTGACATCGAGGTCAAGGACGAGAACTTCGGCGTGGTATTCCGCGCGCGCTATGCCAATGCGGTGGGGAACGTGATCGCGATCGTCGTCCGCCGTAATGCCGCCGACAAGATCCTCCAGGCGAAGGTCAAGCGGGAGCTGGTGGTGACGGCGCGGCTGTTCTACGACCCCCGCGCCGGAGCGAAGGCGGCTCGGGTGAGGCATGGGACCTTGAAGGGGGTAACAGAATAGTCGATTCGGCGATTAGTCGATTAGTCGAGGAGCAGAACCGCGTA
>CAZNNJ010000975.1:0-1856 GCA_964574305.1 uncultured Rhodospirillales bacterium
CAGATCGAAATAGCGGCGGCAGAAACCCGGATCCTGGACATTGACCAGCCGCGTCGCCTTGCCGCTCAGGCGGCGGATGGCGAGCGCCACCGGGATGGCGGAGCGGCCGGAGGTGACAACCAGCCTGGGCCAGGGCGGTTCTATCCGGGCCGATCCTTCCGTCAGCGCCCGTCCGCCGGCCCAGCCCAGGAACGGGCTCAATTGCCGGTAGGGCGGCTTAAGCCCGATCACCTTGACGATCGGGTTCGGGGCCAGCGCTTCGGCCAGGCCAAGCGTCTGGCTGATATGGCCCGGGCGCCCGTCGGTCAGCACCCAGATTTCGTCTGTGACCAGTGAAACACGCTCAATCAAAAGCTTGGCTCCCGCCGCGCGCATCGTTATGTTCCGGTAATAAAATTACCATTTGGACCCCATGGAACGCGCAAAACTGGACCGAATCGACCGTCTGATCCTCCGAAACTTGCAGGAAGACGGGCGGATGACCAATGTCGAACTTGCACGCCGGGCGTCGATCTCGGCGCCGCCATGCCTGCGCCGGGTCCGCACGCTCGAGGAAACCGGGGTCATCGCCGGTTACCATGCCGATATCGATCCCGTGTCGCTCGGCTTCGGCGTCATGGTCTTCGCCCAGGTCGGTCTCTCCAGCCAGGCCGAGCACGATCTCGAAGCGTTCGAGGAACTGGTCTCGACCTGGCCCGAAGTGCGCGAATGCTACATGCTGCGGGGCGAAACCGATTTCCTGCTCAAGATCGTCGCCGAGGACGGTGAAGCCTATAACCGTTTCCTGACCAGCCATCTGACGCGGGCGCCGAACGTGGCGCGGGTTAAATCCTCCGACGTCATCCGCCGCTCCAAATACCAGCCCGGCGCGCCGATCCCCGAGGACTGATCGTCAGCCGGCCATTTTCCGCGCCAGCTTGAGATCGGCACGGAATATGGCCTCGGTCTCCGGCCCGATCGAATTCTGCCGGGCGACGAAGCTCGGATGAAAGGTCGCGATCACCGGCGCATCGCTCAGCCGGTTGGCCAGCACCTGCCCCCGCACGCTGGTGATGCCGTTCAGCCCGGTCAGCGCCCATAAAGGCGTGCGCCCCAGCGCCACGATCACCGGCGGCGCCGACGTCTTCAGCGCCTCGCCCAGCGCCGCGATCTCATCGGCGAACCGAGCCCGGCAAAATTCCGCCCCCATCTTGCCCCAGGATTCCTCGACCGGATCGTTCTCGGCCAGCGCCCGCCGGCGCGAGGCGAAGAAATGCCCGACCTTGTTCTCTGGCGGGCGGTAGCGGAAGACATTGGCGATCAGGCACCTATCGCGTTCGATGCCTGTGGCGGCCAGCGCCCGGTCGAGCAGCTGTCCAGCCTTGCCGACGAACGGCCGGCCCAGCTTGATCTCGTCCGCGCCGGGCGCCTCGCCGATCAGGGCGAGGAGGGGGCGCCTGCCGTCGATCGGATGCTGGTAGTCGGCGAAAGGAAGGTCGTAGGGCATGCGGTCGAGGTCCTGCGCGTTATTCGAACGCCTTCATGAATTCGTCCGGCAACGGATCGAAAGAGCTATCGTGGATGACGATCTTCCCTGCGTCGAGCCCGATCGGACGCAACTTCGTCGACTTGCTGCCCTTGGATTTCGGCGGTTTTGCTTTCTTCGGCTTGTTCTTTTCTTCGCCCACAATTCTCTCCGTACCGTCATGGCCGGGCTTGACCCGGCCATCCACGCGGCTCCGCTTTTGCTGAAGCCGGGCCCCCGCGCATACCGCCCCCCGTGGATGCGCGGGTCAAGCCCTCGCCTTACCGTTTTTAGTTTGAATTGGACAACCCCTCCCGGACTCCCGCCTTCAGTACCCCCCACCCTTTTCACA
>CAZNNJ010000976.1:0-1851 GCA_964574305.1 uncultured Rhodospirillales bacterium
TCTTCAATTGCGTGGCGCGGATGGGCTGGCTGAACCGCATGACCCAGTTCAAGGAGAAGGCGGGCAAGGACCGCGAGGGCGCGCCCTTGGGCCTTTACAGCTATCCCGTCCTGATGGCGGCCGACATCCTGGCCTATAAGGCAACCCACGTGCCGGTGGGCGAGGACCAGAAGCAGCATGTCGAGCTGGCGCGGGATATCGCCGGCGCCTTCAACCGCCGCTATGAGGTCGATTTCTTCCCCCTGCCCGAGCCCCAAATCCTGGGCGAGGCCACCCGCGTGATGTCGCTGCGCGACGGCACCAAGAAGATGTCGAAGTCCGACCTGTCGGACATGAGCCGCATCAACATGACCGACACGCCGGACCTGATCGCCCAGAAGATCCGCAAGGCCAAGACCGACCCGGAAGGCCCCCTGCCGTCGACTGTCGAAGGCCTGGAAGGCCGGCCCGAGGCCGACAACCTGCTGACCCTCTACGCCGCGCTGACCGACACGACCAGGAAGGCCGCCGTCGAACGCTTCGCCGGCGCCCAGTTCTCGGTTCTGAAGAACGAGCTGACCGAGGCTGCGGTTGGGACGCTGGGCCCGATCGCGACGCGGATGAACGAACTGATGGAAGACAAGGCGGCGCTGGACACGATCTTGCGCGACGGGGCGCACAAGGCGAATGCGATTGCCGGGCCGATACTGGATGAGACCAAGCGGCTAGTGGGGTTTCTGCCCCGTTAAAGGACACGGATCACGAGAATGCGAGCCTGGAAATGCCTTGTGTCGCTGATGGCGTTCTCAAGTCCGGCAACGGCCTACGCGATCGAGGCACCGAAGTGCCCTTTGCCATCTGAGGCCTTACGTTCCTATTCGCTCTCGGCCCTGCCTGAGGCGATCCGTGCAAACTTCCTGGGGCATATCCGCGAGCCCATCGCCGCACCCGGCGAGGATTTTAACCCCACAGACGTTCGCACTTCGCACAGTCCGCCTAACCGCCGGCTTATCGAGGTCGACCACCTGAAGAATCGCTGGCTGATCCTCTATGAATTCGGCGGTATCGTTCATAACACGCACATCGTCGCCTATCGCCTGCCGGGATCGGAAAACGACGCGGAACTGTTCGCCAATATTCAGGAAGGCTTCGACGACAAGCTCTGCCGCGACAGTGTCAAAGTGCTGACCGAAGCCGATCAGTTCACTTGGCCGGTTCAACCCTTCTGGTGAAATCCACAATGCGTGCGTCTTTCCCCGCCGCCTGACTAAGCCTAGAGTTCCACACACTCCCGTGTTCGGCGGAGTCTGAATGGAAATCTACCTTCCCATCGCCCAGATGCCGGTCGACCCGCTCGTCGTGTTGGCGATGGGGGCGTTCGTCGGGCTCTTGTCCGGGCTGCTCGGCATCGGCGGCGGGTTTTTGATGACGCCGTTGCTGATCTTCATCGGCATTCCCCCGGCGGTGGCGGTGGCGACGCAGTCGAACCAGCTGGTGGCGGCATCGGTCTCGGGCGTCATCGCCCATTGGCGGCGGCGCAATGTCGATTTCAAGCTGGGCCTCGTCATGCTGCTGGGCGGCGGCATCGGCAGCGCCATCGGCGTGGCGCTGTTCGCCAAGCTGAAGGCGCTGGGCCAGATCGACCTGGTGATCTCGCTGACCTACGTCCTGTTCCTGGGGTTGGTCGCCGCGCTGATGATGATCGACAATTTCAAGGTTCTGGTGCTGCACCGGAACGTGGCGATGCGGCGCAAGCTGCACGAGCATAACGCGCTGCACCGGCTGCCGCTGCGCATGCGCTTTCCCCGTTCCCGCCTTTACATCAGCGCATTGCTGCCGTTTGGGATCGGCTTTGTCGGCGGGCTGATGGTG
>CAZNNJ010000977.1:0-1849 GCA_964574305.1 uncultured Rhodospirillales bacterium
GATCTGGATCAGCGAGGCGCAGGAGCGCATGGTGATCTCGGTGCCGCCCGAGAAGCTCGACGAGTGCCTGGCGGTGTTCCGCGCGGAGGACGTGGAGGCCACCGTGATCGGCCGCTTCCCGGTCGACGGGAAGCTGACGCTGCGGTAGGGGGGCAAGGTAGTGGGCAAGCTGGACATGGAGTTAGCCGGCCAGCACCGGCTGCTTGGCCCCGGGGACGCGATCATGTTCCTGGCCGACCAGCCGCATGTCTATCGCAACCCCGGCAAGGACGAGATGGTGGCCTATCTCGTCATGACCTATGCTGAACCGACCGGTTAGGATTTTCAGCCGGGACTAAGCGCTGCCAAGGCGCGACAAACGACCCGGAGGAAACATGCCCGACTCTCTGGCCGCCGACACCGAACGGATTCTGACCGGCTGGATCGAGCGCCATATCGGCAAGGTCGTGCGGCTTGAGGCCGAGCCGCGCTGGCGCCCCGCCTGGACCGCGGACGCGGAGAAAGACGGCCGGATCGTCCCCCTCTATGTCAAAGGCCCGCGCGAGGTCGAGCCGATGGTCGGGGTCCGGCTGGAGGGCGCGGCGCTCGACGTGCTGCATCGGCACGGCATCCCGGCTCCGGCCCAGTACGGCTATATCCCAGAGATCGACGCGATCGTGATGGAGCGGCTGGAGGGCCAGTCGCGGCTGGAGAACATCGCCGATATCGCCGTGCGCGACGGCGTCGCCGACCAGTATGTCCAGGCGATGGTGAAGTTCCACGCGCTGGACCCGCAGCTATTCATCGATGCCGGCTTCACCGCGCCGTCCGACCCCAGCCAGCTGCGCCTGGCCCAGTTCAACAAGACCGAGGCCGGCTATCTCGCCGCCAAGAAGGTGCCTGAGCCGGCCAACGAGTTCCTGCGCCTGTGGGTCCGCCGCAACGAGCCCAGGGGCGAGATAAGCCCGTCCTTCATCACCGGCGACAGCTTCCAGATGATCTATCACCAGGGCCGACTCAAGGCAGTGATGGACATGGAGATGGCCTGCATCGGCGACCCGCTGCTGGATTTGTGCTGCATCCGCATGCGGGACCTCTCCGAGAAGACCGGCAACGCCGCGACCATCACCCGCCGCTACCGGGAGCTGTCGGGCAAGACGCTCGACATGCAGGCGCTGAAATTCCACTTCGTCGCCTTCTCGGCGGTGTCGTCGCTGATGATCTCGGGCCTGCTGTTCGACCCGCCGCCGCAGACCGACTATTTCGAGTATTACGTCTATTACCACGGCTCTCTGCGCATCGCGCTGGAGGGGCTGGCCGACTTCATGGATACCCAGCTCGACCCGCTGCCGGAGCCGGAGCCGGTGACCACCGCGCAGACGCTGCATCTGAAGATGCTGGCGCTCGCCGTCGACCAGATGGACGCGGCGACCGACATGGAGATCTACAAGCGCAGCAAGACCGCCGCCGAGGTCGCCTATCTCCAGAACTGCGACCGCTACGGCGCGGCCTTCGACGCCGCCTATCTGGATGAAATCGGTGCGCTGCTGGGTGTTAGGCCAGCCACTGTGATCGAGGGCGAGGCCGCGTTGGAGGCATTCGTCCGGGCCGATAACGGCAAGTCCGACGCGGCGCTGCTGCGGCTGTTCCATCGGCAGGAGCTGCGGCTGTGCCTGCTGGCCGATATTCCGGCCAACAAGCGCCTCCAGCGTTTCTTGCGCGAGCCGATCGCTTCGCTTACGTAAGTTCTGCCATCATTCATTGATCGTCATTCCCGCGAAGGCGGGAATCCAGACTATGCGCGTCCGCGCATACGAGACTCATGTCGCCGCCGACGCGGCTCTAGCCTGGATTCCCGCCTTCGCGGGAA
>CAZNNJ010000978.1:0-1849 GCA_964574305.1 uncultured Rhodospirillales bacterium
ATGGGGCACGCAAGCCGAGCCGATCAGAACCATGCAAAGACCGCTGGATCCGGCAGAATCGATCCAGCACCTGGCCGTTTTCCCCGAATTCCAGACCAGCCTCTACGCCTCCGATCCCGATATCGTGAAGCCCATCTGGCTCTCCTGGGACGAGCGCGGGCGCCTGTGGATTGCCGAGACGGTCGATTATCCCAACAACATGCAGGCTCCCGGCGAAGGGCATGACCGCCTGACCATCTGCGAAGACACCAATGGCGATGGCAAGGCCGACAAGTTCACGGTTTTCGCGGACAAGCTGAGCGTTCCCACTGGATTCGTCTTCGCGAACGGGGGCGTCATCGTGATCCACTCCGGCAAGACGGAGTTCCTGAAGGACAATGACGGTGATGACAAGGCCGACGAGCGCCGGGTGCTCTTCAGCGGCTGGGGCACTGGCGACACCCATGCGGCAGCGAGCAATTTGCACTATGGCTTCGATAATTGGATCTGGGGCACCGTCGGCTACTCCGGTTTCAGCGGCAAAGTGGGCGGCAAGGAAATCCGCTTCGGCCAGGGCATTTACCGGTTCAAGGCAGATGGTTCGAAGCTCGAGTTCATCCGCTCCAGCAACAACAACACCTGGGGCCTGGGCATCTCCGAAGACAATATTATTTTCGGCTCCACGGCGAACGGCAACGCGAGCATGTACATGCCCATCCCGAACCGCTACTACGAGGCCGTCAGCGGCTGGTCGGGCACGCGGCTGGAGACCATCGCGGACAGCCAGCGCTTTTATCCCCTGACCGACAAGGTCCGCCAGGTCGATTACCACGGGAAATACACCGCGGGCGCGGGCAGCGCTCTTTATACCGCGCGGAGCTTCCCGCGGGAGTATTGGAACCGGGTGCAATTCGTGGCCGAGCCCACGGGCCATCTCCTGGGCAAGTTCCACCTGGAGGCGCATGGGTCCGATTTCGCGGCGCATAACGGGCGCAATTTCCTCGCCAGCGACGACGAGTGGACCGCGCCGGTCTGCGCGGAGGTCGGCCCGGACGGCGCGCTGTGGGTCAGCGACTGGTATAACTACATCATCCAGCACAACCCGACCCCCCGCGGCTTCGGCACCGGCAAGGGCAACGCCTATGAAACCCCGCTCCGGGACAAGGTCCACGGGCGCGTGTACCGGGTATCCTATAAGGAAGCGGCGCCCTCCAAGCCGCTGAACCTGGCCCAGGCTTCGCCCGCCGGGCTGGTGGAGGCGCTGAAGAACGATAATCTCCTCTGGCGCATGCACGCCCAGCGGCTTTTGGTCACGCGCGGGCAGAAGGATGTGGTGCCCGCGCTCTGCGCCTTGGTGGCCGATCCCAGCGTGGATGCCATCGGCCTGAACCCTGCCGCCGTCCATGCCTTGTGGACGCTGGAAGGCCTGGGCGCGCTGGATGGCTCCGATGCGGGTGCTAATCAGGCGGCTCTCGGCGCCTTGAAGCATCCTTCAGCCGCCGTGCGCCGCGCCGCGCTCGCCGCGCTGCCGCGCAATGAAGCGTCGCTGCAAGCGATTCTCGCCGCGAAAGCCACCGAAGATGCCGACGCCCAGGTGCGCCTGGCCTCACTGCTGGCTATATCGGAATTGCCTCCCTCCGGCGAGGCTGCCGGAGCGGTTTTCGCTTCGCTGAATTCGGCGCAGAATGCCAATGACCGCTGGATTCCCGACGCGGCCACCACAGCGGCGGCGAAGAATGACGCCGGATTCCTGAAGGCCGTCCTGGCCAGTTACCGCCCCGCCACCTCCACCGAGGCGGCGCCGGCCCCTTCTAATTTGCTGCCGAATCCTTCGTTTGAAGCGCAGGCGGATGGCAGGCCGTCTGGCTGG
>CAZNNJ010000979.1:0-1836 GCA_964574305.1 uncultured Rhodospirillales bacterium
GCCCTATTTCGGCATCTGCTTCGGCATGCAGATGGCGGTGATCGAGGCGGCGCGCCACATGGCGGGCCTCAAGGGTGCGGGCTCGACCGAGTTCGGCCAGTGCGAGCACCCGATCGTCGGCCTGATGACCGAATGGATGCGCGGCAACGAGCTGGAGCAGCGGACGCAGAACGGCGACCTTGGCGGCACGATGAGGCTGGGCGCCTATCCCTGCCACACGCTGGAGGACACGCGCGCCCGGGCGATCTATGGCGAGGCCGAAATCTCGGAGCGGCACCGCCACCGCTATGAGGTGAACATCAATTACCGCTCGGCGCTCGAGGATGCGGGCCTGCGCTTCTCCGGTCTGTCGCCGGACGGCCAGCTGCCCGAGATCGTCGAAATCCCCGACCATCCCTGGTTCGTCGGCGTCCAGTTCCACCCGGAGCTGAAATCCAAGCCGTTCGAGCCCCACCCGCTCTTCGCCTCCTTCATCGAGGCGGCGATGCACCACAGCCGGCTGGTTTAAGACTTTCTTTTACGTAGGGTGGAAAAGCGAAGCGTATTCCACCATTCGGTGTTTCCGCATATGTGGAATGCCGCGCTTATGCGCGGCTGGTGGGATACGCTTCGCTTTCCCACCCTACGTTCTGGCGCTATAAAAAAATCAAACATTTAGGGGAAACCAATGGCGGAATTCGATGGGCAGGCGGCGCTTGTCACCGGGGCGGGCAGGGGGATCGGCAAGGCGATTGCGCTGCGGCTCGCGCGCGGCGGGGCCGACGTTGCCGTGGCCGATATCAATGCCGAATGGGCCGAGGCGACCGCCGCGGAAATCCGCGCGCTGGGCCGCAAGTCGCATGCCGCGACCGCAGATGTCGGCGATTACGACCAGGCCCAGGGACTGATCGCCGGGGTGGTCGGCGCCTTCGGCAAGATCGATATTCTGGTCAACAATGCCGGCACCTCGAAATCCGCGCCGTTCCTCGAGATCACCAAGGAAAGCTGGCTGGCGCAGCTTCACGTCCATATGTCCGGCACGTTCTACTGCTCCCAGGCCGCGGCGCGCGACATGCGCACGCGCGATTATGGCCGGATCGTCTGTATTTCCTCGGTCGCCGGCTTCATGGGGCCGATCGACCTCGCCGCCTATGGCGCGGCCAAGGCCGGGGTGATCGGGCTGGTCAGGGCAATGGCGCTGGAATTGGGCGATTACGGCATCACCGCCAACGGCGTGGCCCCCGGCCCGATCGATACCGAGCTGCTGCGCTCCGCCTGGCCGGCCGATGTCTATGCCGAACGGGCCGAGCATATTCCCGCCCGCCGCCTGGGCAAGGTCGAGGAGATCGCCCACGCGGTCGCTTTCTTCGCCTCGCCCGAGGCCGGCTATATCTCGGGCGTGATCATGCCCGTGGATGGCGGCTCGGTCGCGGCCGGCGCCTATATGGTCGAGAAATACCGGCGGCGTAAGAAGGCGTCCAACTGATGAGCGAAACTCTGCAAAGGCTGGCCGACCGGATCGATATCCAGGAGACGCTCTACCGCTATGCCCGCGGCATCGACCGGCGCAACTGGGATTTTTTGGCCTCGGCCTTCCACCCCGGCGCCCAGATCCATCAGGGCGACTTCAGAGGCTCGATCGAAGAGATGATCGAAAACGTCAAGGCGCGCCACGCCGCGATCGAGCAGTCGGCGCATCTGATGACCAATATCCTGATCGAGTTCGATGGGCATGACGGCGCCGTGGTCGAGACCTATTACCTCGCCTGGCTGCGTAACGACGCCCTGCCGGCGATCATGCGGACCGCACTGATCGGCGGCGGCTATCTGGAAACCGGCAGCCAGCGCATCGTGCTG
>CAZNNJ010000980.1:0-1817 GCA_964574305.1 uncultured Rhodospirillales bacterium
CGGCGAACAGGGCGCGCGTCGCCTCTTCGAAGCCCGGGCGGTCGCCGGCCATGATCGATATGAAGCGATAGGCCGCCTCCCGCGACTGGCGCACCCGGTCGCGGTGGCGGTTTGTATGGCGAGCCTCCTCCACCAGCTTGCGCAGCGCTACCGAGGCGCCGCCGGGCTGACGATTCAGCCAGTCCCAATGGCGCGGCAGCAACGTGACCTCGCGTGCCACCACGCCCATTCTCGGCCGGCCGCGTCCGCGCGGCGCCTCCGGATCGGGCTCAGCCGGGGCGGGCTTAGGCAGGCGGGCGAGAATGAAGTCGAGGTCGTTGCGGAAATCGATCTCGACCCGCTGGGCGGTCAGGTCGTCCAGCACCATGACGGCCTCGTCGCTGCCGCTGTCGATGGCGGCCTTGGCGGCGAGCACGGCATCGGCCAAGGCGCCCGCGGCAATGCGCCTGTTGCCTTGGAACACCGTCCAGCTCGGCTGCGGCTCGTCCATCGCGGTCCCCCAAGTCCAGACCAGTACGCTGATTGGACGTGGGGCTTACGTGAATAGAGCAAGCTCGTCAATATTACCCGGGTAAAATATTAAAATTCAGTTAAAATCGTAGGCACGCTCGCCATGGACCGACAGGTCCAGCCCGTCATATTCCTCCTCGCGGCTGACCCTGAGGCCGGTGGTCATGCGCAGGGTCTGGACGATGATCCAGGTGGCGACGCCGGACCACAGGCCGGTCAGGCCGACGGCCAGCGCCTGGACCTTGAGCTGCGACAGGAAGGTCATGCCCTCGGCAAGCCCGATGCCGCCCAGCGCCGGCAGGGCGAAGCCGGCCAGCAGCACCGAGCCCAGCATGCCGCCGACGCCGTGGACGGCGAAAACGTCGAGCGAATCGTCGACCTTGAAGCGGTGCTTGATCAGCAGGGTGGCGAAGAAGCAGACGATGCCGCCGATCGCGCCGATCGCCATCGCGCCGCCGGGTCCGACATAGCCCGAGGCCGGGGTGATGGTGGCTAGGCCCGCCACCGCGCCGGTGACGATGCCGACCGAGGTCGCCTTGCCGATGCGGATGCGCTCCAGCACGATCCAGGCCATCGCCGCCGCCGAGGCTGCCAGATGGGTGCAGAGGATCGCCGAGCCGGCGGCGGCGTCGGCGGTCAGCGCGCTGCCGCCGTTGAAGCCGAACCAGCCGACCCACAGCATGCCGGCGCCGGCCATGGTGATGCCGGGATTGTGCGGCGGGGTGAGCGAATGCGGGAAGCCGTGCCGCGCCCCGATCAGCAGGGCGGCGACCAGGGCGGAGACGCCGGCCGTGGTATGGACGACGATGCCGCCGGCGAAATCGAGCACGCCCTTCTGCGCCATCCAGCCGCCGCCCCAGATCCAGTGGGCGACCGGCAGATAGACCAGCACCAGCCAGATGGCGCTGAACAGCACGACGAAGGGGAACTTCACCCGCTCCGGGAAGGCGCCGATGATCAAGGTCGGGGTGATGATGGCAAAGGTCATCTGGAACAGGGCGAAGACATTCTCAGGCAGGCCGCTGTTCGGCTGGAACGGCGCCATATGGGTCAGGAACGTCTTGGAAAGGCCGCCCAGCCAGGGCGCGCTGCCGTCGAAGACGAGGCTGTAGCCGAAGGCCGCCCAGATCAGCGAGACGACGCAGCAGATCGCGAAGCTGTGCATCAACACCGACAGCAGGTTCCGCGCCCGCACCAGCCCGCCATAGAACAGTGCCAGGCCGGGCAGCGTCATGAACAGCACCAGGGCCGAGGCGGTTAGCACCCAGGCGGTCTGCCCGCTGTCGAGCCTGGCAGCGGTTTCGGCG
>CAZNNJ010000981.1:0-1817 GCA_964574305.1 uncultured Rhodospirillales bacterium
CCGCCGGCCGAGCTGCTGGCCCCGGCCGCCCTGCTGGAGCGCGCCCGCGGCGCCAATCCGGGCCTGAGGTCGAGCACGGCCGCGATCGAGGGTGCGGAGCGCGGGCGGGAGCTGGCTGAAAAGAGCTGGTATCCGGACATCACCATCAGCGCCGGCGCGATCGACCGCACCGGCAACGGTCCCAACGGCTATACCGCCATGATCGGGCTGAAAGTACCGCTCCAGTTCGGCCTGCACCGCGCCCAGGAGCGTGAGGCCAGGGCCGAGCTCGGCGCCGCCCGTGCCCGGCGCGAGGCGCTGGACCAGCAGATCGAGGGCGACATCGCCGAGGCCGCCGCCAGCCTGTCGTCCAGCCGGAAGACGGCGGACCTGATCAAGACCCAGCTGCTGCCCAAGAGCGAAGCGCTCGTGCACTCAGGAACCGCCGCCTATGCCGTCGGCAAGGCCGAGCTGACGGACGTGCTGACCGCCGAGCACGACCTTGCCGACCTCAGGGTCCAGCTCCTGTCCGCCGAATTCGACAGCCAGCGCCAGCTCGCCGCGATCGAGCGGCTGATCGGAGACGATCTATGAAATTCCCATACAGCCTCGTGCTCGCCGCCGCGCTCATCGCCGGCATCGCCTCGGCGCAGACCGCGCCGCTCTATTACCAGGACCCGTCGGGCAAGCCCGCCTATTCGGCGGCGCCGAAGAAGGACGCCCAGGGACGCGATTACCGCCCCGTCTACAAGGATGCGCCGCCGGCCCCCGCCGAAACCGCGGCCGCGCTACCCACTTCCAAGGGCAAGATTCTCTACTACCGCAATCCGATGGGGCTGCCGGACACCTCGCCGGCACCGAAGACGGATTCGATGGGGATGGATTATATCCCGGTATATGAGGGCGACGCCGCCGAAGCCGGGATCGTCAAGATCGCGCCCGGCCGGATTCAGCAGCTCGGTGTGCGCACCGAGGTTGCGGCCGAGCGGACGATGACCCGCCCGATCCGGGCGGTCGGCACGGTCGCGCTCGACGAGCGGCGGATCGCCGTGGTCGCGCCGCGCTTCGAGGGCTGGATCGAAAGACTGCTGGTCGACACGACCGGCCAGCCGGTCCGCAAGGGCGAGCCGCTCGCCCAGGTCTACAGCCCCGATCTTCGGCTCGCCCAGCAGGAATACCGCGTGGCCCAGGATGCCGCCCGCCGCGCCGGCGAGGCGGACGGCATGGTCCACGGCAACACCAACGCGATTGCTGACGCGGTGCTGCAGCGCTTCCGGAACTGGGATGTCGCGCCCGCCGGCGGAAAATCGGGCTTCATGCTGACCGCGCCGATGGACGGGATCGTGCTGGAAAAGCAAGCGGTCGACGGGCTGCATTTCGCCGCCGGCGACACGCTCTACCGCATCGGCGACCTGTCGACCGTCTGGGTGCTGGCCGACGTGTTCGAGCAAGATCTGGGGCTGGTCCGCCCAGGCGAGGAGGCCCGGATCACGGCGAGGGGATCGCCGTCGCTTGGCCCGACGCCCTGGACGGCCACGCGGTACCATTTCCCGGTGCGATCCCAGCGTTTGTCGCGATCCATTCCGTAATAGCGTCCACCGACGCTCGCGACTACGGCCTTGCCCGCGGCACGGTCGAGCAGCTCTCGCATGTAACCGAGGCCCGAGCGTGGCATCGTATCCCGGCCATCCAGCATGGCGTGAATCGCAACTCGGGGCACCTGTTCGCGAGCGCAGAGATCGATCAGCGCGAACAAATGCTGATCCATCGCGTGGACTCCACCTTTGCCGATCAGCCCAACCAGATGGACTGTTCCTTTCGACCCCCTTTCGACCCGC
>CAZNNJ010000982.1:0-1814 GCA_964574305.1 uncultured Rhodospirillales bacterium
GAGATCACTGGTGAAGGGGTCGGTTGAACGCGCGTGGTGATATTTTCCACCGGAATAGCGGAGGAGCAGGTAACCGAATGGGAACCCAACCG
The DNA here is from genome assembly GCA_964574305.1 of uncultured Rhodospirillales bacterium. Classification (GTDB taxonomy): domain Bacteria; phylum Pseudomonadota; class Alphaproteobacteria; order BOG-932; family Roseiterribacteraceae; genus BOG-932. The sequence continues at coordinate 93 of CAZNNJ010000982.1, forward strand.
GAAACTGGCTTTCACGATTACCAAGGACATTCCCGGAATGCGGGAATTAAGCCCCTACGAACATGTCCACGCGCCGCATGTCATCGGCTATTTCCGAACGACGAACACCAGTTTCGAACTGCGGCCGGCAGCCGGCGGGCGAACGACGGTGATCGAACGCACAGCGCATGAACTGAGACTGGATCCGGTGATCTATTGGCTGCCGCTGGCGCGCTGGGTCGTGGACCTCAACAATGCGCGCGTGCTGACACACCTGAAGCATCAGGCGGAGAAGCACGCCTCACAATCTTAGGCCTTACTTCTCGTCGCTCTTGCGCACGATCACGCCGCCGAAATCGTTGCGCATGAAGACGTTCTTCGGTTCGCGGCGGGCAAATTTCCAGCCAGCTTCGGTGCGGATGAACGCGTCGTAATACCGGCCGACCGCCATCGGCGTCTCCAGCACCGCCGGGTCCCGCCCCTCGCCGTCATAATAGAAGGTGTAATAGCAGCGGCCCTTGGCGTGGGTCTCGTCCACGACCTCGATCAGGATGTTGGTGGTGATGTGCATCGCCTGCGGCTTGGTCGACTTGCTGTCGAGATAGGCCTGGAAGTCCTTGTGGCCGGTGAGGACACCGGCCATCGGATGGACCCAGACGGCGTCGGGCGCGAACAGGTTCAGCACCGCGTCATGCTCGAACGCGTCGATATGGACATGGAAAGCCGTCACCAACCGGGCGCAGGCCTGCTCGATGGCCAGACGGTCGCGTTCGTTCATCTGTCTCTCCCCCATCTCCCAATTGAGGAGAAACTATAGCGGCGTCCTAAATGTGAATCGACCGTCCGGCGACGCCCAGCGCCGCTTCCTTGATCGCCTCTTCCAGGGTCGGGTGGGCGTGGCAGGTGCGGGCGATGTCCTCGGCGGAGGCGCCGAATTCCATCATGCCGACCACCTCGGCGATCAGCGTCCCGGCCTCAGGCCCGATGATATGGGCGCCTAGCACCTTGTCGGTCTTGGCGTCGGCCAGGATCTTCACGAAGCCGTCGGTCATGTTCATCGCGCGGGCACGGCCGTTGGCGGTGAACGGGAACTTGCCCACCTTGTAGGCGACGCCCTCTTCCTTCAGCTGCTCCTCGGTCTTGCCGACGGAGGCCGCCTCCGGCCACGTATAGACCACGCCCGGAACCAGGTTGTAGTCGATATGGCCCGACTGGCCGGCAATGATTTCGGCGACGATCGAGCCTTCGTCCTCGGCCTGGTGGGCCAGAATCGGGCCGGCGATGGCGTCGCCGATGGCGTAGATGCCGGGCACGTTGGTTGCGAAATGGGCATCGGTGGCGATGCGGCCGCGGTCGTCCAGCTTGACCCCGGCCTTGTCGAGATCGAGCCCGGTGGTATAGGGGCGGCGGCCGACCGAGACCAGCAGGATCTCGGTCTCCATCGCCTCGGCCTCGCCGCCCCTGGCCGGCTCGAGTGTCAGCTTGACCCCAGTATCGGACGGGGTGGCGGTGGCGACCTTGGTCGACAGGCGGAACTTCATGCCCTGCTTCTGCAGGATGCGCTGCATCTGCTTCGACACCTCGCCGTCCATGCCGGGCAGGATGCGATCGAGGAATTCGACGACGGTGACGTCGGCGCCCAGGCGCTGCCACACCGTGCCCATCTCGAGCCCGATATAGCCGCCGCCGATCACCACCACGCGCTTGGGCACCGCGCCCAGCTTCAGCGCGCCGGTGGAGGAG
>CAZNNJ010000983.1:0-1802 GCA_964574305.1 uncultured Rhodospirillales bacterium
TCCACCCACAGCGCAGGGAATACCGCCTGCAAGTAGTGGTCCAGCCGATCGGGCTGGGCGCCCGCGACTCGCTGAGGCTGGAGGCCGGGCTTTGCCTGCACGGGCACGATATCGACGAGAACACCACGCCGGTCGAGGCAGACCTGATCTGGACGATCTCCAAGCGTCGGCGCGCCGAGGGCGGCTTCACAGGCGACGCCATCATCCTGAAGCAGATCGCCGAGGGTCCGGCCCGCCGCCGCGCCGGCATCCAGCCCGAGGCCCGCGCCCCGGCGCGCGAAGGCACCGAGATCCAGATCGGCGGCCAGACCGTCGGCCGCATCACCTCGGGCGGCTTCGGCCCCTCGGCCGACCGGCCGGTGGCGATGGGCTATGTCGACGCCGCCCACGCCGCCGTCGGCACCGCGGTGGAGCTGATCGTTCGCGGCAAGGCCCTGCCGGCCCGCATCGTTGCCATGCCGTTCGTCCCGCACAGCTATTTCAAAGCCTAACCCAGAAGGATCAAACCCATGGCCAACATCAAATTCACCAAGGACCACGAATGGATCCGCGTCGAGGGTGAGACGGCCGTCGTCGGCATCACCGACTATGCTCAGCAGCAGTTGGGCGACGTGGTGTTCGTTGAGCTGCCGGATGTCGGCAAGGCGCTGGAGCGCGGCAAGGACGCCGCCGTCGTCGAATCGGTGAAGGCGGCGAGCGAGGTCTATGCCCCGGTCGACGGCGAGGTTACCGAGATCAACAAGCTGCTGCAGGACCAGCCCGACACGGTCAACAGCGACCCGCAGGGCGACGGCTGGTTCTTCAAGGTCAAGCTCAGCGACATCGCCCAGCTCGACGCGCTGATGAGCGAGACCGAGTACAACACCATGATCGCGGAACAGGGCTGATGCGTTACCTGCCGCTGACCGAGGACGACCGGAAGGGGATGCTGGCGCGGATCGGCGTCCCCTCCGTCGATGCGCTGTTCGAGGATGTGCCGGCCTCCGCCCGGCGCAGCGGCCCGATCGAGGGCCTGGCCCCGCATGAGGGGGAGCTGGGCGTCGAACGGCGGATGAAGGCTCTCGCGGGCAAGAACATTCCGGCCGGGTCTGTGCCATTCTTCGTCGGAGCGGGGGCCTATCGCCATCACGTGCCCGCCGCCGTGGACCATCTGATCCAGCGCGGCGAGTTCCTGACCAGCTATACGCCGTACCAGCCCGAGGTCAGCCAGGGCACGCTGCAATATCTGTTCGAGTTCCAGACCCAGGTCGCGCTGCTGACCGGGATGGAGGTCGCCAACGCCTCGATGTATGACGGCTCGACCGCCTGCGGCGAGGCGGTGATGATGGCCAATCGCGTCACCCGCAGGTCCAGGGCGATCCTGTCGGGCGGCCTGCATCCGCATTATGCCGAGGTCACCCGGACCCAGGCGCGGTGGACCAATTTCAGCGCCGTCGAAATGCCGGCCGATGTCGACGGCACCGAGGACCTGACCGGCCTGATCGACGACACGACCTCCTGCGTCGTGGTGCAGAATCCGAGTGTCTTCGGCCCTGTCCGCGATCTGTCGGCGCTGGCCGAGGCCTGCCACGCCAAGGGCGCGCTGCTGATCGTCGTGGTGACCGAGGTGGTGTCGCTGGGCCTGCTCACCCCACCGGGCGAGATGGGGGCCGACATCGTCGTGGCCGAGGGCCAGTCGATCGGCAACGCGCTCAATTTCGGCGGCCCTTATGTCGGGCTGTTCGCCACGCGCGAGAAATATATGCGCCAGATGCCGGGCCGGCTCTGCGGCGAGACCCTCGACGCCGACGGCCGGCGCGGCT
>CAZNNJ010000984.1:0-1794 GCA_964574305.1 uncultured Rhodospirillales bacterium
GCCATCGCCAGGATGTCGCCGCGGATCGCCTGCTTGTGCTCGTCGGCGAAGGCGCTGGCGACGACGACGGATTCGTCGACCGCGGTGCGGACCCGGTCGCTGAACCAGGACTCGATGCCGAGATAGAAGAAGCCGATCGAGAACAGGGTGACGAAGATCGCCGGGACGACGGCGACCAGCATGAACCAGGTCACCAGCCGGACATGCAGCCGCGCCCCGGCCGTGCCCTGCCGCTGCTGGACCCACAGGGCGACGATGCGGCGGGCGACGATCAGCGCCAGCAGCAGGAACAACACCAGATCGACCGTCAGCAGCAGCGCCAGCGTGTGCGCGTCGCCAAACGGTGCGCCGGCGGTGAGCGCGACAGAGGTCGCGATGCCGGCCATCACCGACATGGCGATGAGGGCCAGTGCGATCTTGTTGCCGAGGCCGGTGCGCTTCGACCACTGGACAAAGGCCTGCCAGGGGGTCGGCACCGGCGGCTTTACGACATCCACGCTCATTTTACGCGCGCCTCGGCCTGCACGGCGGATGCCGGCTGGAAGAAATCACACAGCTATGTGTCGATTTGGTCACATGCCTATTTTAAGCCGCGCGCAGGCTGGATGTCCAACTCCCGAATTTTCTTCCGCAACGTGTTGCGGTTACGGCCCGGCAACTCCGCCGCCTTCAGCTGATTGCCCTTGGCCGCCGCCAGCGACAGCGCGATCAGCGGCCGTCCGTTCTCGCGCACGATTCGGTCATAGACTCCGCTGGCCGGCAGCCCGTGGGCATGGGCGGCGAAATAGTCGCGCAGATGGCGCTCGACCACCGCGCCCAGCCCCTCGCCCGCGACCTCCTCGGCCACCGGCGCCGGCTGCTTGTTCTCCGACAGCTCGTTCTCGATCGCGCCGAGATCGATCATCTCTTCGGAATAGAGCGCGCAGAGGCGACGGACGAGGTTTTCCAGCTCGCGCACGTTGCCGGGCCAGCGATGGGTCTGCAGCCGCTGCATCGCCGCGCTGTCGACCATCTTGGCCGGCAGGCCGGTCGCCGCCGCCTGGGTCATGAAATGGCGGACCAGCGCGGGGATATCCTCGGTCCGCTCGCGCAGCGGCGGCACGCGGATCGGCACGACGTTCAGGCGGTAATAGAGGTCCTCGCGGAACTGTCCCAGCCCGATCAGCGCGCGCAGGTCGCGGTGGGTGGCGGCGATGATCCGCACGTCGGCACGGATCGGGTTGCGGCCGCCGACGGTCACATATTCGCCCTCCTGCAGCACGCGCAGCAGCCTGGTCTGGGCCTCGGCCGGCATGTCGCCGATCTCATCCAGGAACAGCGTGCCGCCCTGGGCCTGTTCGAACCGGCCCGACAGGCGGGCGACCGCGCCGGTGAAGGCGCCGCGCTCGTGGCCGAACAGCTCGCTCTCGATCAGCTCCTTGGGGATCGCCGCCATGTTGACTGCGACGAACGGCCCATCCCGGCGCTTGCCGTATTCGTGCAAGGCGCGGGCGATCAGCTCCTTGCCGGTGCCGGACTCGCCCAGAATGATCACCGTCAGGTCGGTGCTCATCAGCCGCGCCATGGTGCGATAGATTTCCTGCATCGGCGGCGAACGGCCGATGACATGCAGCCCCTCTTCCGGCTGCTCCGGCAGGTCGGAGCTTTCATGCACCGGCGCCGGCTCGGCCAGGGCGCGCTCGACGATCTGGATCAGGTCCTTGAGGTCGAACGGCTTGGGCAGATACTCGAAGGCCCCACGCTCGGTCGCCTTGACCGCGGTCATCAGCGTGTTCTGCGCGCTCATGACGATGA
>CAZNNJ010000985.1:0-1791 GCA_964574305.1 uncultured Rhodospirillales bacterium
GGCATGCCCTGATCGGTGTCGAATTACCGCCGCCGCCCGATTTCGATCGTCTCGACGATGATATTCGGACCAAGCCGGTGGTCGTCGCCGACGCTGCCGACCCGTCCGTGGTTCGTCCGGCGCTGGGCGCGCTGCAGACCGCGTTGTGGCGGCATATCGCGTTGCTGTCCGACACCGGCCGGCTCGCCGAACCGCCATCGGTCCAGGTCGTGATGCTGTACAACCCCGACGGCCGCGCATCCTGGTCGATAACGCCGGGCCTCGCCGGCGTGGTGGTGATGATCAGCATGCTGATGATGGGCGCGTTGACCTTGGTGCGCGAGCGTGAACACGGGACCTGGGAAGGGCTGCTGGCAACGCCCGTCGACGCGGTGGACGCGCTGGCGGGCAAGCTGGCGCCGTATGTGATCCTGGGCGTCGGCCAGGCCGCGATCGTGATCTATGCGGGCAGGCTGCTGTTCGGCCTGCCTGTACCCGGCGCATGGCTCTGGCTGCTCGCGGCATCGGCCCTCCATGCCGCGGCGCATCTCATTTTCGGGTCTGCTTTATCCGCCCTGGCGCGAAGTCAGATCCAGGCGGTGCAGGCGGCGGTTCTTTTCTATCTGCCGTCGATGCTGTTGTCCGGTTTCATGTTCCCGTTCCAGGGGATGCCGGGTTGGGCACAGGCAATCGGCCATGCGCTGCCACTCACGCATTACGTCCGCGCCGCCAGGGGCGTGCTTCTCAAAAGCGCGGGGGCGTCCCTGGTCCTGCACGAAATGATTCCGGTCGCCTTGTTCGCTGTGCTGGCGTCGGCACTGGCCCTGCTGGCCTACCGACGCCGGCTGACCTAGGCCGCTGCGCTTCAATCCGCCAGCGGGTCGGGCCGCATCTGGAACTTGACCACCTTGCCGTAGGAGCCCTCGCCGGTCTCCTGGTGCCAGAGCGCGGTCTCGCTGTTGTCGGACCAGATGCCACGGCCTTTCCAGCCGGCCTTCGGGTCGTCGATCCGGGCATCGAGGCCACGCGGGTAATAGCCCATCGGATAGGGTACCCGCATGACCACGAATTTCTTCTGGTCGGGCAAGAAGGCGATCAGCGAATCCGAGTTCGAGCCCGGGATGATCGGCACGTCCTTGCCCAGCCCGAACACGTTATGCAGGTCGACCCAGGTCAGATAATGCCAGTCGGCGCTGCCGATCTTGACCCCGGTCACCTTGGGGCCGGGCGTGTCGTAGAAGCTCCAGCCGTCCGGGCATTGCTGGCCGGTCGCGGTCGGGCCGTCCGTCACCTTGCATTTCGACCGGTCGAAGCGGCCGAGCTCGCCCGCGCCGAACGCCACCCAGGCGATGCCCTTCGAGTCCAGGTCGACGCCGCGCATGTTGAAGGCGGCGAAGCTGCCGTCGGGCTGCTTCGGCGGCTCGTAATACTCGGTCTTGCAGGTCTCGGGCGGGTTTTTGCCCAGGGTCAGGCGGATCAGGCCGCTGGGCACCGCCGGAGTATATTTGGCGACCCAGATACTGTCATCCACCGGGCTGACATTCATGCTGTAGGGAAAGCCGTTGATCCGCGTGTCCTTCTTGGCGTCGAAGGCAGCCGCGGTGGTGGCAGCGCCGGCGTTCTTTTTGCCGACGGTGCCTTCGGCGCCCATCGCGGCGGCGATGGCGTCACCCGGATCGTTCCAGTTCTTGCGGTCCGGATCGATCTTCCCGTCACCCGACGTATCGAGCACGAACGGGCACCAGCCGGCCGCCTTCTTGGCGTCGTGGGTCTCGTCCCACACCTTGGTGTTGAACCAGCCGAAGGCGTTGA
>CAZNNJ010000986.1:0-1786 GCA_964574305.1 uncultured Rhodospirillales bacterium
GGGCTTATAGGGAACATCTGCGCGGTTTCATTAAGATCCCTGGGCGCGGCTCTCGGAAAGATCCCCCCGGAGGTGCACACCAGCCCGCTGACTGCAGCGCGAGGTCGTCTGGAAATCCGGCTTATTCAAGGCATGGCGGCTCGTCGTTTGGCGATCTGAGATTACGGCTTTGGTACAGTTTTCACGCTGTTGAGACCGGCGATAATCACCGCCAACACGTACCGAAAGTCATCGGGGTCGAGATTGTCCTTATCGAATAGCGACCACTGCAAAAGTGGCGCCATGATGATTTCAATCGCCTTGTCGAGGTCCGTGTCAGGTGGAAGTTCGCCGCGTTCGACGGCGCGCGCGAGAATGACCTTGCCGGGCATCCGACGACGCTTAACCAGTTCGCGCAATGCGCGCGCCAGAGTCGGATTGTGGGATCCCTCGCTGATAAGTGCAGGAAGTACAGACGCCAGAGGGGTCTGATGAAGGAATTGATAATATTGGAGAAGGAGCTCAAGCAATTCGTCGATCAAATTGCTCCGTTCGACGGGTTTGAGTTCAGGCAGACGATCGAAGGCCGCCATTGCCAGTTCCTCTTTGGTCGGCCACCGACGATAAATTGTCGAATTGCTAACGCGCGCGCGCGATACGATTTCCTGCACGGTCAAGCCGGCATAACCCCGCTCGCCAAGAATATCTAGAGTAACTGAAAGTATGGCGTCCCCCCTTTCCTTACTCTGCGGACGGCCAGCAGGTTGATTGAATGCCTCAGGCGCGGTGGAAACGTTCCGCTTACGTGACGTTGGACGAATGTTCTTTTCCACGCTAGTTCCCATGGAGGCACGAGGTCGCATTTAGCCAATCTCGACCGCAGCAAAGATTGCGGCGCACAGAAATTCTCCAAGCCATCCGCCCCGCCGGCTGCGGCAACTCAAAACTTGGCGGCTCCCCTGAGCCGTGGGCTGGAGAGCTGTTGGGTTGAACAACTCGCAATGGCATCGCGACGTGCCAAGGTAACCCCGTTGTTGGACTCGTATCTGGAAGCTGACTGCAGGCCAGATTATTCGCCTCAGCGTGAGCAATCAATGAGCTGCCGACAACGCGGTTCGAACCGGTAAACGGCGCGAAAAGGTAGGCGACCCTTGTGCTTGTGCTAACACGCACACGGCTTATCCAGAGTTAACTGATGCGTGAACCGAGGCCACGACGCACCGATGAAGAAGTACTGCGGCGCCGGTGCTGTCGAGCAGCGGGAAAAGAAGGTCCTTGCTGCAATAACCGAGACCGTTCCGATCGGCCGCAAGGCGCACCAGCGGCGGCAGGTGTGAAGCTCTAGCGGTAAAATTCGCTCGCATCGCGGTCGTCACCAACCGGCATATCATCGCCGATGATCGCAGCGGGCTTTTTATACCCCCCGCCAAGGCGGTTCGCCCTACCTGCCTCTGCACGTTGCGACGCTGCCATGCAGTAGCGTGCGCTACGCGTTTGCTTCACTTGTTGCGGCGGCGCCACTGCGCTAATTTGCAGACCGCGACCGGGACGGATTAAGGCGAGCGTTGGGACTATCGATGGCACCTCCCAAAAGTGTCCATCCCGGAGTCGACTATCACGGAGTGGAATGCCTCCCGCGGCTGATCGAAGCCCTCTACGCCGGAATCGCTGATGAATCGCCATGGGTAGGCTTCTTGGATGCCCTTGCCGGCGGCACCGAAGCGACCTCCGCGATCCTAATACTTGCGGCCCCCGGCTAACCCGGGCCGGGGCCTTTCGCAAGTCCCGGTACCCGTCAAGCCGCAAA
>CAZNNJ010000987.1:0-1779 GCA_964574305.1 uncultured Rhodospirillales bacterium
GGCTTGCCTTCGGTCATGGTCGGCGACAGCGCCGGCATCAATATGTCTGTCATTTGTAGCAGACCGCCTTGGCCGCCTTCACGACGTCCTCAACCTGCGGCAAGGCGAGCTTCTCCAGATTGGCGGCATAGGGTAGCGGCACGTCGGCGCCATGCACCCGCACGACCGGCGCATCCAGGTCGTCGAAGGCCTGCTCCATCATCAGCGCCGACAGTTCGGCGCCGATGCCGGCGAAGGGCCAGCCCTCCTCGACCGAGACCAATCGGTTGGTCTTCCGCACGCTGTTCACGATGGTTTCGGTATCGAGCGGGCGGATGGTACGCAGGTCGATCACCTCGGCCTCGATCCCCTCCCCCGCCAAGGCCTCGGCGGCTTCCAGCGCGACGCCGACCATGCGGGAGAAGGTGCAGATCGTCACCGAACCGCCCTCGCGTACGATCTTGGCCTTGCCGATCGGCACGACGAAATCGGGATCGGTCGGCACCTCGAAGGCGTGGCCATAGAGCAGCTCGTTCTCCAGGAACACGACCGGATTGGGATCGCGGATCGCGGCTTTCAGCAGGCCCTTGGCGTCGGCCGCCGAATAGGGCGCGACCACCTTCAGCCCCGGCACATGGGCATACCAGCTGGTGTAATCCTGGGAATGCTGAGCGGCGACGCGCGAGGCGGCGCCGTTGGGGCCGCGGAACACGACCGGGCAGCTCATCTGCCCGCCGGACATATAGCGTGTCTTGGCGGCGGAATTGATGATCTGGTCGATCGCCTGCATGGCGAAGTTCCAGGTCATGAATTCGATGATCGGCTTCAGGCCCCCCATCGCCGCGCCGACACCCAGCCCGGCGAAGCCCATTTCGGTGATCGGCGTGTCGATCACCCGGTCGGCTCCGAACTCCTCCAGCAGCCCCTGGCTGACCTTGTAGGCGCCCTGGTATTGGGCGACCTCCTCGCCCATCAGGAAGACGTCGCCGTCGGCCCGCATCTCCTCTGCCATCGCGTCGCGCAGAGCCTCGCGGACGGTCTTCGTTTCGGTCTTTGCGTAGAACTTCTCTTCCTCGGCGGGCGGTGCTGCCTTGGGCTCCGGCGTCGCTGTCTGGATAGATTGCGTCTTGGTGGAGATTTCACCCCCACCCAACCCTCCCCCATCGAGGGGGAGGGCTTTTTCATTCTGGATGTCGGGCGGGGGCGATGCCTCCGACTTGCCGCTGTCGCCGTTCAGCCGGGCGATCGGCGTGTTGACCGCGACGCCCTCGGTGCCTTCGGAGACGAGGATTTCGTGGATGATGCCCTCGTCGATCGCCTCGACCTCCATCATCGCCTTGTCGGTCTCGATCTCGGCGATCACATCGCCCGGAGAGACGCTGTCGCCTTCCTTCTTCAGCCAGCGCGCCAGCTTGCCCTCGGTCATGGTCGGCGACAGGGCCGGCATCAGAATGTCGGTGCTCATCAGGCGTCCACCAGGATATCGGTCCATAGCTCCGCCGCCTCGGGTTCGGGCGTGGCGGTCGCGAATTCCGCCGCCTCGGCGACGCGGGCGCGGATTTCGCGGTCGATCTCTTTCAGCTCGTCCTCGGTCGCAAAGCCGCCGGAGACGATCCTGGCGCCCAGATGGTCGATCGGGTCGTGCTGCTTGCGCATCGCGTCGACCTCCTCGCGGGTCCGGTACTTGGCCGGGTCCGACATCGAGTGGCCGCGATAGCGATAGGTCATCATCTCCAGGATCATCGGCCCGTTGCCGCCGCGCACATACTCCAGCGCCCTGGCCCCGGCCTCGCGCACCTC
>CAZNNJ010000988.1:0-1777 GCA_964574305.1 uncultured Rhodospirillales bacterium
GCTCGAGCGGACGGTCGAGCAGCACCTCGCGCTGGTAGCCCAGGCGGCGGACAGCCTCGGCCAGGCCATGACCATAGCTGAAAACGCCGGTCCCCTGCCCCAGGATCAGGCTGCGCCCATCAAAGCCGATCCAGGGGGACGGTGGAGAAGACTGCACGCGAATGGCCCATCATATTGAATCGGCGGCCGTTTCCGGGCCGCCCCGAACTCAATACAGCGCGTGCGCCGCCGCCTGTCCAGTGGGGTCAGATAACGCCCAGCTCGCGTGCCCAGACCAGGTTCTTGCGGGCCGAGCCGACATGGGCGCCGTGGACGACATGGGCTTCGCCCTGGTTGGCGTCGCCGTCGATGATCCGGTCGGCGCCGGTCTTCTCCGCCTCGGTCTGCAGCCGGTCGAGGCGCTGCCAATAGGCGAGCTCCTCCGTGGTCGGGGAGAAAACCTCGTGCACCACGGGGATCAGCACCGGGTTGCCGATCATCATGCCGTAATAGCCGATATTGCGCAGCTCCGTCGCCCAGCTGCGCAGCCCCTGCTCGTCGTCCAGCCGCCCGGTCCACATGCCCGAGATCGGATAGCGGATGCCCGCCGCCTTGGCGTCGATCAGCACCTTTGAGCGGAGATACAGCGTCTCGCGCGCATCCGGCGTGACGCGGAAGCCGACCGCCTGATGGATATCGCCAAAGCGGGAGATGGCGCCGCCCATATAGCAGATGCGGTCGGACGAGGTGCCGATCTCGTAGGCCAGCCGCAAAGCCTGGGCGGTCTCCAGGATCGGATAGATCATCGTCTTGCCGATGGGCAGGCCCATCTCGGCCTCCATGCAGTTGAGCAGACCCTCGACCATGTGGACGTCAGCCGGATTGTCGATCTTGGGGATCAGGATGCCGTCGAGCCGCGGATGCATGGCGGCGCGCAGGTCTTTCAGCGTCTGACCGGTATGCGGGTTTTGCACCCGGACGAACACGGTGGGGCCCGTCGGCGGCAACGAAGCAATGAAAGACCTCACCAGTTTGCGGGCATCCTCGCGCTGCGGTTCGGAGAACGGCGTGCGCGGCTCCTCCAGGTCGATGACGACGGCGTCGGCGCCCGAGGCGAAGCCCTCGCGGATGTCGTCCTCCTCGCTGCCGGCGCAGAACAGCAGCGTGCGGATCGGTTTGGCGTCGTGTTTGGGCATGATTTCCTCCCTGTTTCGGAATTCCCTCGCCCTCCGGGAGAGGAAGGGGCCCGACGCGAAGCGTTGGGAGGGTGAGGGTAACCCTGTCAGCGCACCCTCACCCCCCCAGCCTTTGGCTGGGCCCCACCCTCTCCCGGAGGGAGAGGGATTTTTAGATTACTTCCCCAGAACCGCCGCGGCCCGTTTCTCCACGACCGTGCCCTCGAAGAATTTCGGGTTCATGCCGCCGTGAAGTTCCACCGGGTTCACGAAGGTGAAGTCGCGGAAATTGTCTTCGGTGATGCGGCCGTGTTCGACCATCTCATAGGCTTCCTCGACCGGCTCGGTCATGTCGACGACGTCCCAGTGGGAAATGTCGGAGCCGATCATCGCCTTCAGCTGGGCACCCATCGGGTTGACGTTGCCGGCGAAAGCCCAGGCGACCATCGGGTCGTCGGCCTCGCAGCCGAAATAGAAGTTCGGCACGAACAGGTCGCGGATATCTTGCGCCGTCTCGATCAGCGCGCGCGAGAATTCGTCGATCTGGGCCGGGCGGGCGGCGGGCTTGGAGAAATGGGCCTTGATCTTGTCGAGGCTGGGAGGGACCCTGCCCTCCCCCTACT
>CAZNNJ010000989.1:0-1775 GCA_964574305.1 uncultured Rhodospirillales bacterium
CCGGGTGCTGCTGCCCGACGGCGGCAAGTGGAAGATCAGGCTCAGCGACACCGACACCGGCAACATCCTGTTCCAGACCGCGCTCGGCGGCGGCCGGATCAACAGCTCCAAGCGCTATTTCCTGCGCTGCCGGATCGAGGTCTGGTCCGACGACAAGGAAGTTTTCACCCACGATTACAACTGCGAGGGCAAGGAGGTTCTGGTCCAGTTCCCGGTCGGCACGATCGGCGACACGATGGGCTGGTTCCCCTATGCGGTGAAGTTCCAGGCCGAGCACGGCTGCAGGCTGACCTGCGCGATGGCCGAATGGCTGATCCCGCTCTACGCCCCGGTCTATCCCGACATCACCTTCGTCGGCCATGAGGGGATCAAGGCGGACCAGTATTACGCCACCTATTCGATGGGCTTGTTCTTCGACGACGACGACCATGTCCACCAGCCCTGCGATTTCCGGCTGGTCGGGCTGCACCGCACCGCGGGCTATATCCTCGGCGTCGACCCGACCGAGGTGGCGCCGAAGCTGGCGATCTCGGACGATCCCCGCCCGATCGCCGAGCCCTATGTCTGCATCGCCGCCCAAAGCTCGACCCAGTGCAAATACTGGAACAACCCGTCGGGCTGGCGTGAGGTCGTGGCGTTCCTCAAGGATGCCGGCTATCGCGTGATCTGCATCGACCAGCGCACCGAGCACGGCACTGACATCACCTGGAACCACATCCCCTATGGCTGCGAGGACCAGACCGGCGACCGGCCGCTGATCGAGCGGGCGCATTGGCTGAAGCACTGCGATTTCTTCGTCGGCCTGTCGAGCGGCCTGTCGTGGCTCGCCTGGGCGGCGGGGGCCAAGGTGGTGATGATCTCGGGCTTCACCCATCCGACCAACGAGTTCGAGACTCCCTACCGCGTCATCAACTATCACGCCTGCAACAGCTGCTGGAACGACATCCGGGTGCGCTTCGACCACAAGGATTTCCTGTGGTGCCCGCGCCATGCCGGCACCCCCAGGCAGTTCGAATGCACCCGCCTCATCACCGCCGAGGCGGTGAAGACCGCGATCCGCCGCATACCGGGGTTCGGGCAGGTTCAAAAATAGCGCCGGGCTCGATGCCGGAATAATCACCGCGCGTAGGGTTTTCCCGCCCGGCCCGTTACACCGTACGAACGCCGACGGAGGGGGATAATGACGACGACGATCGTATCATCCGGGCAGACTGTCAGCGGCGCCAATGTCGCGTCCGGCGACACCGAAATCGTGCTGTCCGGCGGCTTGACGGTCGATACCGTTGTTGTCGGCGCCGCATTCACGTCTGCCGGCAGTTCCAGCTCGGAAGAGATCGTCAGCGCCGGCGGCACGGCAAGCATGACCACGGTCAGCGCCCTCGGGCTGATAGACGTGGGCAGCGGCGGCAACGCTATCGCCACAGTGGTGGGCAGCGACGGTTCGGCGGCGATAGAGTCGGGCGGCACGGCGTCCGCGACGATCGTCAGCAGCGGTGGCTCTTATACCGTGGAGGGCCTGGACCAGGGAGCCCGGATCCTCGCTGGCGGCGCCGAGCAAGTGCTGTCGGGCGGCACCGCAAGCGGCGCGTCGGTCGCAAGCGGAGGCTCGTTGCTGGTGCTTGGAACCGCGGCCGGCGCGAGGATCGCCCACGGCGCAAAGGCGATAGTCGGTGGCACCGCGGACCGTATCGTCGTATCGGGCGGGGGGATGCTTGAAATCACCAGCGGAGGCATCGCCAGCGGGGTCACGGTCGGCAGCGGTGCAACCATCCTGG
>CAZNNJ010000990.1:0-1769 GCA_964574305.1 uncultured Rhodospirillales bacterium
GAAATCTCTTAGAACCTGAATGACCTCAGCCCATTCCGCTGGGCAAGCGGTCTCTAGAATCCCGGTGGCGTTGCGCCACTCCTTGACGTGGTACTTTTCAAGCAGATCGGGGGGAATCAGATGCTCTGTAGACATGCTCCTTTATGGAACAAGCAAGGGCGTTCTGAATAGCGGAATCAACCGGTAGTGGTTGTGGTGTCAAAGGGATAATTCTTCTATTTCAGCCCCACCTCGCTGTTTCCCCCAGTCCCGGCCGCCGCCGGCTGGCGGGAGTAATATTCCGCCGCCGCTTCAATCTCGTCCTTCGTCATGTTCCGCGCGATGTTGCGCATCTGCTGGCTGATGTCGTTGCGGCGTGTTCCGTCGGCAAAGGCTTCGAGCTCGGCTTTCAGATAGACCGGGGACTGGCCCTCGAGCCAGGCGGCGCCGGTCTTGTAGTCGAGCGTGCCGTGGCAGGCGCCGCAGGGCGGGATGTTGCGCAAGGGGGCGCCGCTGACGACGATCCGGGGCGGCGGCACGTCGCCGGTCGGATGATAGCCGGGCAGGCGCGGCAGATAGGCGAAATAGGCGGCGAGGTCGCGCATGTCCTGGTCGGAGAGGTCGGTGACGCGCGGGCTCATCACGGCGCTGGTGCGGGCACCGGTCTTGTAGTCCTGGAGCTGCTTGTAGACCGCGGTCTGATACTGGCCGGCGAGGTTGGGCGAATCCGCCTCGGAGAGGCCGCGCGCGCCGTGGCACATGGTGCAGCGCAGAGCCAAGGTGGCGCCGCGGCCGATCGAGACCTTGTCGGTCGGGCCCATCATCTGCGGGGTGACGATCACCGCGCTGGTCTGGAAGTCCGGCTTGACCGGCGGCGCGCCCTGGGGCGCGGGGCGCACAAGCCCGGCGGCGCTGCAGATCTTGTCCCAGGCATCGGCGAAGACCGCGTTGCTCTGCAGCGACGGCAGCAGCAGGAAGCCGAACAAAGCCGCCACGGCGAAGATCGCCAGCGTGAGCCCGACCGCCCCCAGGAACCAGCGGTTGCGCGGGGTGAAGAGCTTTTCCTCGCTCATTTGCCGCCTCCCACCCGCACGACCGGCGTGCCGGTATCGGGCAGCGCCATCAGATGGGCGATTGGGAAGCCGTAATTGATCACGGTCAGCAGCACCATCAGGCTGAACCACAGGCCGGGACCGTTGAGCGCGGCCGGCACATGCCTGGGCGGGTGGACGGCAACGGCGAAGCGGTACTCGCCGGGCTCGACCCGCTCGGCGCGGTGGCCGCCGATCAGCACCGTAAGGAACAGCGCCGCCGAGAAGACCAGGATCGCGCCGCCCACCACCGACATGATGACCGAGGCGGCCTGCCCGGCCATGGCCGGGTCGGTATAGTCGTAATAGGCCATGCGGCGCGGCATGCCGAGGATGCCGACCCAGTGCCAGGGGAAGGTCAGCGTGACCATGCCGACGAACCAGGTCCACAGCTGCAGCCGCATCAGCCCGAAGCTCTCCAATGCCCGCCCGGTCAGATGCGGCCACAGGTCGTAGGCGATGGCGAAATACATGATGACGATGGCGCCGGCGAAGATCAGGTGGAAGTGGCCGGTGACCCACTGGGTGTTGTGGATGCTGGCATTGAGCTGATAGCTCATGTTGATCAGCCCGCCGGCCCCGCCGAAGCCCAGCATGACGAAGGAGAAGGCGGTCGCCAGCATCAGCGGATTGTCCCAGGGCAGGGCCTTCAGCCAGCCCAGCGCACCCGTGCCGCCGCGCAGGCGCGCCGCGATCTCC
>CAZNNJ010000991.1:0-1769 GCA_964574305.1 uncultured Rhodospirillales bacterium
GTGGATCAGCAGCCGCGAGGCGGAGGTACAGACCTGCCCTTGGTTGAAGAACATGCCGAGCCCGGCGAGCAGTCCTTCTCCACCCGTCTCGAAGTCCTCCAGCAGGATCATCGGCGATTTCCCGCCAAGCTCCAGCGTGAAGCGCGCCAGACGGTCGACCGCCGCATGGCCGACCAGTTTTCCGACCTCGGTCGAGCCCGTGAAAGTCAGCTTGTCGATACCCGGATGCCGTACCAGCGCGGCGCCGGTGATTGCACCGCTGCCGGTGACGATGTTGACGACGCCCGGCGGAAACCCGACCTCGGCGACCAGCTGGGCCAGCCGCAGCGTGCCGAGCGGGGTCTCCTCGGCCGGCTTCAGCACGATCGTGCAGCCGCAGGCCAGCGCCGGCGCCAGCTTCCAGACCGCGATCATCAGCGGGAAGTTCCAGGGTACGATGGCGCCGACCACGCCGACCGGTTCTTTCACGGTGGCGGTGAAATAGCGCGATCCCGGCGGTGCGGGGATTGAGCTGTCGAGCGTCGCCCCTTCGATCTTGGTCGTCCAGCCAGCGTTATAGCGTAGCCATTGGGCGCAGGGGCCGACCGCGACGGCGCGCGCCATGGCCAGCGACTTGCCGCTTTCGATACTTTCCAGCTCGGCGAGCAGGTCGAGGTCGCGCTCGACCGCGTCGGCCAGATCCAGGATCAGCTTCTCGCGCTCGACGGGAAGCATGCGGCTCCAAGGACCCGACAGCGCCTTCCGGGCGGCGCCCACCGCGGCATCGACGATGTCGGCCCCGCAATCCGGCACGCGCGCGACGACCTCGCCGGTCGCCGAATCGTCGACCGGAAGCATCGGCACACCCGGGCAGGCGACGAAGCCGCCGCCGATATAAGGCTCGTGCGGCCCCGCCAGGAAGGAGGCGGCGGCCGACGTGACCGTATCGATTATCCACATCGCGATTTTCTCCTCAGCTCGTGTGGCGCGGTCACCAGGCAGTGGCTCCGCCATCGACCGGGAAGTCGGCGCCGGTGACCCAGGACGCCTCGTCGGACGCCAGATAGATCGCGCATTGGGCGATGTCGGCCGGCAGACCGAGGCGTTTGATCATCTTCTTCGACAGGATGTGCTCACGCACCGCCGGGTCGGCGATGACTGGCTCGGTCGCCGGCGTCACCACTAGGGCGGGGGAGATGGTATTGGCGCGAATGTTGTGCGGCCCGCCCTCCATGGCGAGTTGGCGGGTCATTGCCAGGACGCCGCCCTTGCCGGCGCAATGCGCCAGCGCGCCCGACCCCGCCAAGGCGCCATGGGCGTTGGCCGACGCGAAATTGATGATCGATCCGCAGCCGCTTTGCTTGAGATGCGGCCAGGCTGCCTTGCAGGCCAGGAACACGACATCGAGCTCGCCGGTGATCGTCTTGCGCCAGTCGGCGTAGCTCATCTCCTCGATCCAGGCGAAGACGGCCGTCGCCGCCGCATTGACCAGGATGTCGACGCGGCCGTGGCGGCTCACGGCGTAACCGACCAGCATTTCGACATCGTCCTCGCGCGTGAGGTCGCAGGGATGAACACTGTCGAACGAAAGCCCCTCGCTTCGGGCCGTATCGAGCGTTGCCGATGCACCGGCCGCATTGAAGTCGCAGCCGACGACGTCCGCGCCCTCGCGCGCAAAGGCGAGCGCCACGCCCTGGCCGATTCCCCCCGCGGTCCCGGTGACGATCGCGACCTTCCCCGACAATCTGCCCGCGCCCCTTCACAAAGCCAACCCCCAGGTGCCGGCGCGA
>CAZNNJ010000992.1:0-1766 GCA_964574305.1 uncultured Rhodospirillales bacterium
GAAAGGTCGGAAGGGGTGCTGGGAGTGGGCCTGTTATCGACCTTCCGCTCCGGGTCGTCCTCAAGCCGTTACGCGATGTCGTCGGGCCCGCGGTCGATCCGGCCAATCGGCTTGCCGTCGAGCAGCTTCATCTGTCGATCGCCACGCTCGGCATGGTCCAGGCCCGGCTGCCGCTGGCGGGGGCCCGCGTTCGCGCCGAGCTGGCCAATGCGGTCGCGCTGGCCGAAGCCGCCGACGGAGCCAGTCTCCGCGCCTCGATCGCCACGGCGAAGGCGGCGCTCGACGACCCGCGCTGCGATGCCGGCGCGCTGGAGGAGCACAAGGCGCGACTGCTGACGCTTGTCAGCGGCCTCGTCGAGGATACGCCCGGTGGCGATGCGGACGCGTTGGCACGGGCGATCGTGTCCGCCTCCAAGCCGCAATTCGACCGGGTCCGGGCCTGGTGCCTCTCCGCAGGCTTCGAACCCGACCCTGGGGAGGTTCCGGCACTTGAGACGCT
Organism: uncultured Rhodospirillales bacterium; assembly: GCA_964574305.1. GTDB lineage: Bacteria > Pseudomonadota > Alphaproteobacteria > BOG-932 > Roseiterribacteraceae > BOG-932. The sequence goes on from CAZNNJ010000992.1 coordinate 500, forward strand.
GCTCTCCAGCGCATCGGCTCGAATTTTAAGTTGACCAAACGGTCAATTTCTCATAGCGTAACCGTGAACGACCAATCCGCCTGAAAGCGAGAAGGGGAGGCGATGAATCACCAGGTCAGCCTAGCCGCTGCCGAACGGGCCGGCTTCACCCCGGCATCCGGCCTCTCGACCGCGCCGGTGCCGCTGGAGCCTTATCGCTCCGCTGAATTCTATGCGCTGGAGCGGGACCGGATATTCCGCCGGGCTTGGCTGATGCTGGCGCGGATCGAAGAGCTGCCGGCCCCCGGCGATTATGTGGTCAAGCAGATCTATCCCTGCGATCTGTCGGTGCTGATCGTCCGCGGCGCCGATGGGACGGTCCGCGCCTTTCACAATTCCTGCTCGCATCGCGGCAGCGAGGTGGTGGGCTCCGCCAAGGGCAGGAGCAGCCGTTTCGTCTGCCCCTATCACAAATGGACCTACGCCAATGACGGGCGGCTGCTCGGCATTCCCGACGAGGCCAGCTTCTTCGCGGTCGACAAGAGCAGCTGCGGCTTGGCGCCGATTGCCTGCGACGTGTGGGAGGGTTGGATCTTCGTCAATCTGCAACGCCGGCCCGAGGTGTCGCTGCCCGTCTTCCTCGGGCCTTTCGCCGAGCATTTCAAAGGCGTCAGCTACCAGGCGGTTGGCACGCCCTTCATCCTGACGGCGGAGCTCGACGCCAATTGGAAAGTGGTTTCGGACGCCTTCATCGAGTCCTACCACATACCGGCGATCCATCCGAAGACGATCGCCACCACCTTTTCGTCCGGCGCCAACCCGTTCGGGCGCCTGCTCGATGCGCGCCTGCTCGGCCCGCACCGGACCGTCTCGATGTACGGCAATTCCGGCTATACGTCCGATCCCGCCGCGCGCGTCGAGCAGCTTGCCTTCAGCGCGGCCGCCGCCGGCAGCGTGATCGCCGCCGCGACGGTGGATAACGCGGCGGGCTTCCTCGATCATCCGGCGATCAATCCGACGCGGTCGGCCGACTGGTCGATGGACGTCAACCATCTGTTCCCGCACACCCAGATCGATTGCGGGCCGGGCGGGTTCTGGACGCACCAATTCTGGCCGACGGCACCCAACCGCTGCCGCTATGAAGGCCGCTTCTATGTGCCGCCCGCCCGCAATGTACGTGAGCGCTTCCAGCAGGAGCTGTACTTCTCCCGCGTGATCGAGGTCGTGCTCGAAGACCTGCCAAACGTCGCCCGCCCCCAGCGCGGCATCGACGGCGGCGGCAAGGAGG
>CAZNNJ010000993.1:0-1763 GCA_964574305.1 uncultured Rhodospirillales bacterium
CCGGGTTTTTGCCGCCGCTATTTCGTTCTGCTCGTGGTGCCCGAGCATGATGAACTGACCGGCCGCAACATCATGTCGACGGCGGGGGCGCTGGGCCGGGTCACGCCCAAGCGGCTGGCCGACGCGGCGGCGGCCTTCGGACCCAGCCTCGCCCACCTGCCGGCGCCGCGGGTCGCAGCGCTGATCGACGGCGCCAATGCCGTGTTCGAGATGCCTGAGGAGGTCGTCCGGCGGATCTCCCGGGACCTGGCCGCGGTGGCCGCCACCGGCGCGGGGCTGATGATCACCTTCTCCCGCCGCACCGGCCCGGAGGCGGAAGCGATCATCCGCGCGGCGCTGGCCGGGGCGAAGGCGACGATCTGGGACGGGACGGGCGACAATCCCTATTTCGCCTATCTGGCGCTCGCCGATCATATCGTGGTGACCGAGGATTCGGCCTCGATGGTGTCGGAAGCGGCAACCACCGGCAGGCCGATCTCGATCCTGCGGCTGAAGGGAGGATCGCCCAAGTTCAGCCGCTTCCACTTGGGCATGGCGGCCCGCGGAATCACCCGCGATTTCACCGGGCGACTCGACCATTGGACCTATGCGCCGATCGACGAAACCGAGCGCGCCGCAGAGGCTGTGCGGCGGATCATGCGGGCCGAGCGCGCCATGCTATAGCCTAATATCCCCATTGCACTGCCCAATTTGGCACGAGACGTTGTAATATGACCCAAAAAGGGGCATTTCTAGGGGCCATACGAAAGCACTACGCCCATGTCAGAGTCTCTGCATTCCAAGGTCTTGATCATCGGTGCCGGCCCGGCCGGCTATACCGCAGCCATCTATGCCGCCCGCGCCAACCTGGCGCCGCTTCAGGTCATGGGCCTGCAGCCGGGTGGGCAGCTGATGATCACCACCGATGTCGAGAACTATCCCGGCTTCGCCGACCCGATCCAGGGCCCCTGGCTGATGGAGCAGATGGAGGCGCAGGCCAGGCATGTCGGCGTCGATCTTCGCCATGACATCATCGTCAGCGTCGACCTGGACGTCCGCCCGTTCCGCGCGGTCGGCGATTCGGGCACCATCTATACCGGCGACACGCTGATCATCGCCACCGGCGCGCAGGCGCGCTGGCTGGGCCTGCCCAGCGAGATGCATTTTCAGGGCTATGGCGTGTCGGCCTGCGCCACCTGCGACGGCTTCTTCTATCGCGGCAAGGAGGTCGCGATCGTCGGCGGCGGCAATACCGCGGTCGAGGAAGCGCTGTTCCTGACCAATTTCGCTACCAAGGTGACGCTGATCCACCGCCGCGACTCGCTTCGCGCCGAGCGCATCATGCAGGACCGGCTGTTCCGCAACCCGAAGATCGAGGTGATCTGGAATCACGAGATCGCCGAGGTGCTGGGCACGACCGAAGAAGGCGGCCACAAGTCGGTGACAGGTCTCAAGATTCGCGATGTGAAAACAGGAGCGGAACGGGCCCTGCCGGTCCACGGCTTCTTCGTCGCCATCGGCCACGATCCGGCGACCAGCCTGTTCAAGGGCCAGATCGATATGGACGCGGAGGGCTATATCCTGACCGCGCCCGATTCGACCGAGACCAGCCGCCCCGGCGTGTTCGCGGCGGGCGACGTGAAGGACAAGACGTTCCGCCAGGCGGTTACCGCGGCGGGCATGGGGTGCATGGCGGCGCTGGAGGCGGATCGCTTCCTGGCGCAGCACGAGGCGAGCGGAGCGGCGACATCGACAGCGCGTTCGCGCGCCTCGCCGAGCAGCTG
>CAZNNJ010000994.1:0-1757 GCA_964574305.1 uncultured Rhodospirillales bacterium
TGGCGCGGTTGGCGCGGGCCAGCTGCTCGGCGTCGCGCAGCCTGCGCTCCTGCTCCTCCCGCTCGCGGTTCCGCCGGGCCTCGGCCACTTCGGATGCCGCGGCGATGAAGCCGCGCATCGCCGCCGGCACGTCGGCGCCGAAGCGCGCAGCCAGTGTCTGCCCGCCCGAGAGCAGGGCCGGGGAGATGTCGAGATGCCCGGCCTTGTCGTCCGGGGCCGCCGCCGCCCAGTCGCGGACGATCGGCTCCAGGGTGCGGCGGACGCGGAACAGGTTGCCGGCCTCGGCGATGATCGCCACCGCCTCCGGCCAGATGCGCAGCAGCGCCTCATGGACCGGGCGCAGCCGTTCGCGTGTGCCGTCGCTGTCGCTGGTCAGCAGGCGGCGGGCGACGAAGGTCTCGACCAGGGCGCGGCGGGCCGGATCGCCGGCCTCGAAGGCGTCGCGGTCGAGGGCGGCGATGATCGGCGTCTGCTCGCCGGTCAGCGGGTCGACGGTCACGTCGACGACCAGCCCGGCGATCAGCGCGGGCAGGGCGGCGCGCGCCTCGGGCTCAAGCCCGGCCAGCGCTTCGTTGGCCGTCTCGGTCACCGCCGCGTCCATGCCGCGATAGTCGGCGAAGCGCAGCATCCCGTCGCCGCGCGCCTCCTCGGCGGCATAGAGGCGCGACAGCGTCATCTGCAGCAGCGGCAGGGCGTCGCCGCCCTTGGTGTCGGCGACCAGCTTCTTGGCCAGCGACAGGCCGCCCATCGTCTCGAAGGCGAGCGGCGGATGGCAGGCCTCGATCGGCCTTGTGACGATCTCTTCCAGTTCGGCGGCGTTGGGCGGCACCAGGTCCAGCGTGCCGCCGGCCTCGCGCAGCGCCACCAGCGCCTCGAAGGCCTGGAAGCGGGCATAGGTGTCGCTGCGCATCGCGAAGATCACATAGGCCAGCCCCTCCCTGACCAGGACCGCCATCAGCTTGGCGAAGGCGGCCGCCGTCGCCGGATCGGCCTCTGTGAAGATGCGCTCGGCCTGGTCGATGCCCAGCGCCAGCCGGGCCGGGCGCAGCGAATCGAAATTCGCCTCGGCCCGCCGCCGCTCGGCCGCCTGGTTCAGCGCGATGCGCAGCGGCGCGGCGGCCAGGTCGGGGTCGCCGGCCAGCTGCTTGGCCAGCAAGGTCTTCTCGGCGAAGGCGCTTTGCCCCAGTTCAGGCCCCAGCGCGGTCTCGGCCAGCAGCGCCTCGGCCAGGGCCAGGAACAGGTCGGGCCCGGACATGACGACGGCTGTGCGCCACAGGTCGATTTCCGGGATCGTGCCCGGCAGGGTCAGTTGCGGCAGCAGCCCGGCGCGCAGCAGCGACGACTTGCCTGAGCCGCTGGCGCCGATGATCAGCAGGAAGGGTGTGCGCTCCGCCTCCGGCTTGCCGGCCTGGCGCAGCCGCTCGACCCCCTGGGCGATGGCGAGGTCGCGGCCGAAAAAGACCATGCCGCGTTCGGAATCGAAGGCCGACAGGCCGGGGAAGGGCGAGCCTTTGAGCGCCCGGTCCCACGTCGGCCCCTGCGCCACATATCCGTGCCGCGCCAACCACTGGCGCAGGCAGTCCTCGACCTTGACCGCGAAATCGTCGGTCGAGGCGTAATCCTGGAAGGCGGCCAGGAACTCGCCGCTGCTGTTGAGGAACCAGGTCTCGAAGAATTTCTTCAGCTGCTGCCACTGGCCCGCGATCTCCTCGCGGTTGGGCGCGTCGAGCTCGACCGAGGGCGCGCGGGGATAGCGG
>CAZNNJ010000995.1:0-1756 GCA_964574305.1 uncultured Rhodospirillales bacterium
AAAGTCTCCCAGCTCCAGTCCAGCCCGGCCGACATGACCGCGCCGGGAATGTCCTCGACACCTTCCATGACATTGATCAGCAGATCGTGATCGCCCTTGCGGCAGGGTGCGAAGCCGACGCCGCAATTGCCCATGACCACGGTGGTGACGCCGTGCGACGAGGACGGGTTCATTCGCGACGACCAGATCGCCTGACCGTCATAATGTGTGTGGATATCGACGAAGCCGGGCGTGACCAGCTTGTCCGTCGCGTCGATCTCCTCCCTGCCCGATCCGGCGAACTTCCCGATCTCGGCGATCCGGCCATCGCGGATGGCGACGTCGGCCACCACAGGCTCCCGCCCCGTCCCGTCGACGACGGTGCCGTTCCTGATAACGCAATCGAATTCCGCGGCCATTCACGCCTCCCCAACACACGCCGATTGTCCGGCCAGTTGGGCGGAGCATAGCACTCGCAAGGTGAACGACGGAAGACCGTTCAGGCAGGGTTCTTTCGAAATGTGAAGGGAATGGGCAGGGCCGGGGGGCACAGCCGGAATGGCCGTCGGCGGACGCCTTCACAGACAGGCGGAATTACGCGATCCTTCACGCCGTGTCCTCCAAGTTGCCTGCGTAGATAAAAACCAATTCCGGGATGGGCGTGAACTCAAGATGACGAAAATATCCCACATACTATTGATTATATTATCATATTTTGCATTGGCCGCACCGGCTGCCGTCAGGGCGGAGGGCGTCAGCGACGTTCTGCTGGTCAAGAAGGTCACGAGAATGGGTGCGGATGGACGGAACCATAGCTTCATACAATTGACCTATGAAGGAACCGCCGGAATAACGATCATAGACGTAAAGATAAATCGCGGCGACTGCATCGTGGATGCGACCACCGGATTGGAATTTCCCTATAAGATGTCGTTCGACGAGAAATTGAAGATCCGGTCGCGGCGCGGACCGGTAGAATGCAACCCGATGAACATCCTGATCGAAACCAATTTAGGTTCGGAATTATTTCCCCTGTTGAAACCCTGAAAACGCCGAACCATACGAGGGCGCCCTGCTACCTGGCGAAGAGGATCCCCAGCAGGCCGATGCCAGACCAGCACAACAGCCGGAAGCAGATGCATTTCGGAAGCTCCAAAAGCTCTCTGATCGGTTACCGGCCGACAGCGGCGGACGTTCATTTTGTTCCTCGCAACCGGCAGGCGGTAACTCTCCAGCCGGCGATTTCCGGCATGTTGCATGTGCGGGGCAGGCATGAGGCGGCGCGGTTCGTACAACCGGAAAGCGATGTTAGCCTCCCGCCGCGTCGCAGCACGACCCGCGTATCGGCGAGGGCACAATGACCGATTTGAGCATCGATACGAAACCCAAGCCGGCCGAGACCACCGCCGTCGCGGTCCTGGGCGCGGTGAGTTTCGGCCATCTGCTGAACGACATGATGCAGTCGATGCTGCCTGCGCTTTACCCGATCCTGAAGACCTCGCTCGGCCTCGGTTTCGGCGAGATCGGGCTGATCACGCTGACCTATCAGATGACCGCCTCGCTGCTGCAGCCCGTTGTGGGTCTGGCGGCGGACAAACGGCCCCAGCCCTATTCGCTGGCGGTCGGCATGGGCTTCACCTTCGTCGGCCTGCTGATGCTGTCGCGCTCGGGCGGCCTCGCCATTCTGCTGGCCGCGGCGGCGATTATCGGCATGGGGTCGTCGATCTTCCACCCCGGGGCGGCGCGGTTGGCCCGCATCGCGTCGGTCGGGCCGGAA
>CAZNNJ010000996.1:0-1752 GCA_964574305.1 uncultured Rhodospirillales bacterium
CCAATGAGGATCACTGGAAGCGGCTCGCTGAAGTTGTGCAGCCGCCCCTGTTGCGCGATCCGCGCTTCGCCACGGCGGAGAACCGCACCGAAAACGACGACATCCTGATCACGATCCTGACCGAGGCCTTCAGGACCAAGAGCGCCGCCGACTGGTTCGCCGCGCTCGATTCTGTCGGCTTCCCCTGCGAAATCTCCGATCCGGAATTCAGCCTGCATATGCATGAGGACCCGGAGCTGATCCGGCGGCGCCTGGTCGTGTCCTATCCGCAGCATTATGTCGGGCAGTTCAACCAGATCGGCCTCGCCTTCGACTTCTCCGACACCCCGGCCGTGATCCAGGGACCGCCGCTGATCGTCGGCGAGCAGACGGTCGCGATCCTGAGCGAGCTCGGCTATTCGGCGGCCGAAATCGAAGAGTTGGGCAAGACCAAGGCGATCATGGCCTGGGCGCCGGAAAGCGCCGCCGGCGGCGTGCCGCAGAATCCTTGGGCAGAAAAGACGGCCTGATGCAGCACCGAATTCTGAAAATCTCGTCCGGCCTGGACCTGCCGGACGAGGGACCGCTCGACCTTGCCGTCGAAATCTTCTGGCCGGATCGCCTGGACCCCGCCGGGTCGGTCGCGAGCTATTTCTGCCTGCCGGGCGGCAGCATCAACCGGCACTATTACAATCTCCAGGCCTCGGGCGACGACAGCTTCAGCTTTGCCGCCATGATGGCCGAACAAGGAGCCATTACCGTCGCCGTCGATCATCTGGGCGTCGGCGACAGCGATAAGCCGCGCGATGGCTTCCTGCTGACGCCGGACCGGCTGGCCCAGGCTAACGCCAACGCTGCCCGCAAGGTGCTGAGCGGGCTGCGCGAGGGTTCGCTGATCGAGAGCCTGCCCCCGCTGGCCAGCCTCGTCTCGATCGGCGTCGGCCATTCGATGGGCGGGATGCTGACCGTGCTGCAGCAGGCGCTATGCCGTCAGCATGACGGGCTGCTGCTGATGGGCTTCGCCAATGCCGGCCTCATCTCCCATCTGCCGGAACCGGCGCACCGCCTGGCCGGCAACCCGGACGCGGTGAAGGCGGAGATCGAAACCGTGGCCCGCGCCGTCTATGCCGAACCCTACCAGCGCATCCAGCCATCGCCCGAGGCGAGCCAGATATTCCAGGGCGCCACGGCCGACCGTGCCGGGGTCGAGGCGATCAAGCGGACGCGGGACGATCTGCTGGTCATCGGCGGGCTGCAATCGATGATCCCGGGCAGCATCCGGCCGGCGCTGGATACTGTCGACGTGCCGGTATTCCTGGGGCTGGGCGACCGCGACATCGCCGGGCCGCCGCACGCGATCCCGGCGATCTTCCCCAACAGCCCCGACGTGACGCTGACGGTGTTGCCGGAGACGGGGCATTGCCAGTTCATTTTTCCATCGCGCGCCGCGCTGTTCCGGCGTATCGGCGAGTGGACGTGGTTCGTCATCAGGCACAAAGGCCGAGTATGAAAGTTTTTTTGGCATGAAGATTCTGAAGCTGGGCTCGCGGCACAAGAGCGCCGTGTGCGACACGCAGGTCATGGTGATCCGCGCAACGCAGGAACCGGTCGATCTGCGCTGTGGCGGGGTGCCGATGATCGAGGCGAATGCAGGCGCCCCGGCGGGCACGGCGCTCGCACCTGGCTTTTCCGCCGGCCCGCTCATCCGAAAGCGCTATATCGATTGCGCCCGACAGATCGAGCTGACTGTCACCAACGGCCGCAAAGCTTCCC
>CAZNNJ010000997.1:0-1747 GCA_964574305.1 uncultured Rhodospirillales bacterium
ATCACGGCGCGCTGCTCGGAATTCAGCAGCAGGGCGTAGGCGGCGAGCCCGGCGATCACGCTCCACAAGGCGGCGAACGCGAACAGGCGCAGATAGTCCGCCGGGGCGACGACCAGCATCACCAGCCGCCCGACGCCATAGCCGAGGACGGCGGCCAATGCGGCGCGCAGGATGCTCAAGGCATGGAAATGCCCGCCCTTCATGCCGATCGTGCCGAGCGTCTTGGCCGGCAGATACATGACCATGCCGATCACCTCGCCGACCGCCAGCCCGATCGCGACGCCTTCGGCCCCGAGCGGCGCAACCAGCGCCAACGCCGCGCCGAAGCCGATCACCGCATAGATGCCGACGCCATGGGCGATCAGCCTGGGCTGGTTACTGAAGGACAGCAGCACCTGATAGACCTGAGACGAAGCGCTGATCGCGATGGGCAGCGCCATGGTCAGGATCAGCATCGGCGGAATCTCGACCTTTCCGCGCAGCCACAGCAGCACGACCGGTCCCGCCGCGACGATGGTGACCCCGGCCAGCAGCCCGCCGGCGATCCCGACGATGGTCACCGAATCGGTCAGCAGGCGGCGCAGCGACGCCAGCTCCTCGCGGATCAGCAGCACCGACAGCTCGAAGCCGAACGGATAGGACATCTGGATCGTCACCTGACGGCTGACGCCGATCAGGGTGCGCGCGGTGTTGAAGGCGACGGTTTCGGCCGGTCCGCTCAGATGGCCCAGCATCAGGAGCGGCCCCTGGATGGTCAGCCACGTGCTGACCGGCTGGCTGGCGAAATAGAGGCATTTGGCGACCGTGACGCCGAGCTCCGCCCGGGTCGGCGCCGCCAGGCCCCAGGGCAGGGGGCCATAGCGGGCACGCTGGTCGATCGCGATGACGGTCCAGCTGAGCAGGGTGCCGCCGACCATGCCGGCGGCCAGAAGCGTGCTCGGCTGGCCGAGTGTCAACAGGATCAGCGGGATGACGATCTGGCCGGCGAGATTGCCAACCCCCATCATCACGCCGCGGTCATATTCGCCGTTCGCCCGATAGATTGAGTTGGCGACTCCGAACGGCATGGCGATGAGCGTGTTGACGGCGAGCAAGGCCAGGGTTCTGTAAGCTTGGCCGAACGCCATATGGTCGATGCCGAGCAACGGCAGCCATGCGATGAACAGGCTCGTCAGCACGATCGCCAGCGTGGCCAGCGCGATCACGGCGGCGTAGTTGAAATTGGCGACCCTGACTGCCCGCTGATAGGCGGCGATCTCGTTACGGACCCGGGTTTCCTGCAGCAGCCCGCTGAAATAAGGCTGCATGCCTCCGTCGAAGATAGTGAGCAGGGCGACAGCGGCGTTGATCAGCAGCCAGTCGTTATAGAGATCCACCCCCCAGGCACGCAGGAAGAAGGGGACGAGCAGGATCTGCTGCACGATCCGCAGTGCCTGCGTCGACATCTGGGCGCTCATCGAACGCATCAGACGCGCGGCAAGACCCGGGCGCGCCGTCGTTTCAGTGTGCGGACTAGGCGCCGACATTCAACCACTCGGCACGAAATGACCTCGCCCCTACGGGGAGAGGTCGGCGCGTAGCGCCGGGCGAGGGGGTGACGCCGTTAGGCCGGCCCCATCCCGAAGGGCTCGCTTTGCTCGCCGCCCCCTCACCCGGAGCGCTCACGCGCTCCGACCTCTCCCCGTTGGGGCGAGGTCCAGAAAGCGCCTCATATGTGAACCGATGCTCTTCCCTCAATTTCCAGTCT
>CAZNNJ010000998.1:0-1738 GCA_964574305.1 uncultured Rhodospirillales bacterium
CTTGAGGCGGCCTTGCGGGGGGCTTCGGTCTTCGGGTCGATGCCGGCCATCAGTTCACGCCAGGATGCAACGAAGGATGCCGCGCCGTCGTCCTGCAGCTTTGCCGCCAGCGCGTCGATATCGATCCCGGCTGCCCCGAAGGCCGCCAGCGTCTTCTCGCCTTCCACACCGTCCGTCGCCATCACGTCGCCGACCTCGCCGTGATCGCCGAAGGCGTTCAGCGTATTTTCCGGCATCGTGTTGACGGTAAAGGGTGAGGCGAGCGCCTTGATGTAGAGGATATCGGACGCTTTCGGATCCTTGGTGCCGGTGCTGGCCCACAGCAGGCGCTGGCCATGCGCACCCTCGTTGTTGATGCGCTGCCACCGCTCGGACGCCATCATGTCGTGATAGGCCTTATAGATTCGCTGGCCCATGGCGATGCCCAAATGGTTGACCAGCTCGGCCGGCACCTTGCCGGCGACCGCGCCGTCCCAGCGGCTGACGAAGACCGAGGCCACCGACCCGACCTCCGGGTTGAGGCCGGCCGCGATGCGGCGTTCGATACCGCGCAGATAGGCCTCGGCCGCGGCCACATAATGGTCGGCGGAGAAGAGCAGCGTGACGTTGACGGGAACGCCGGCGAAAATCGCGTCCTCGATCGCCGGCAGACCTTCCGGCGTGCCGGGAATCTTGATGAAGAGATTGGGGTGATGGGCCTTCTGGTGCAAAGCCTTGGCGGCGGCCACCGTGCCGGCCGTGTCGTGGGCCAGTTCCGGCGAGACTTCCAGGGACACCCAGCCATCGACGCCGTTGGTGCGATCCCACAGCGGTTTGAACAGGTCGGCGGCGCGATTCAGATCCTCCAGCGCCAAGTCGAAGAACAGGTCTTCGCCGGTCATGCCGGCCTTCACCTTCTCGGCGATCGGGCCGTCATAGGTTTTGCTGTTCTTGAATGCCAGATTGAAGATGGTCGGGTTGGAGGTGAGCCCCGTGACCGACAGCTCGGCGATATAGCGCTTCAGCGTGCCGTCGTTCAGCAGATCGCGGGTGATGTTGTCGAGCCAGAGACTCTGGCCCACGTCATGGAGTTTCTTGGTCGCGTTCATGTTGCAGTCTCCTAAGTGGCTGTAGAAGCGGTTAAATCTCAGATCGTTCCCGAGCGTCATGAACCAGATGGTTGGCGGGGCCGTGTCCGGCGTTGTTGAGAAGGTCGCACCGGACGCAATCGGGCCAGGCCGATTGACTGTTCCCGTGCAGAGCCTTCAACGGCTTCATTGCAATTCCTTCCGGCATCGAGCGACCCAGGATAAGCCGGGCAGCATGATAGACCCTCCCGGCCCGGTGTTCCAAAGACAATCACGATGCCAAGGCCGATTTTCCATAGCATGGCGGGACAATCCCTGGATTGAACGGATACGCCAGGAAACGGCGCGCAGATGTGCGCGCCGGCAGTGAAATCGGAACCTCGCCGCGCCCGGGACGTTGAAGAACCACGAACCCTGCTTTGAACCCCGGCGTCAGAGGGCTTCGTTCTACAGCAGGATCAAGAGGTTAGCAGGCCGCGCGGCGGACGGCCGCCATCGGCGCTAACGAATGCAACCCGAGGAATGCATCATGCGCAATCTGCTTTTGGCTGCGCTTCCGGCGGTCGCGCTGACCGCCTTGCCGACCTTCGCCCAGTCGAGCGAGACCCAATCGACTACCACCACGACGACAACGGCCGCGCCACCTGCCGCGTCGAGCCGGACCGAGACCG
>CAZNNJ010000999.1:0-1731 GCA_964574305.1 uncultured Rhodospirillales bacterium
CCACGGGCCTGGCTCAGTTGCGCCTCTTGTGGCTCCGGCTTTTTCACACTCGATTCCGGCTGGATTCGCACTACCACGGGCTTCTGGGCATCGGGATCGTGGATGCGAATCTCGTTCTTCTGCGCATCCAGCGATTGGATCACGCCGGCGATGGTTCGAAAGGACCCCGAGACGATTTCGTCGGCCATCATCCTGCTTCCGTCTTCGGTCCTGCCTCCGCGGGCACGCACCTGGTCGCCGACTTTGATTTGCGCGAGCGTCGACGCCTTGGCGTCCGCAAACTTCACCGAATCGGGGGCATAGCGGCGGACCTCGCCCTGGCCGGCGCCGGTGCCGTTGAAGGCGTTCCAGTAGAAGCCCTCGGAATCGACCGTCGCCCCGTCCGGCAGGCCCGGCTTTATCGTGTCGGTAAAGCTGCGGCGATTGGAGGGCGTGCCGGTCGTCGCATCCCAGTCATAGGCCCAGATCTTCCCCGCGAACGTATCGGCGAAATAGAAGATCCTGTCGTCCGTGCTCCAGCACGGGCCGTTGGCGCAGCCGATATTGGTGTCGAGCACATGGAGGCTGAGGTCGGTGTCCAGCCGGTAGAGCCGGCCCCGGGCCCGCGGTGGCGGATTGGGCGAGAACATCGCCATGTCGAGCGATCCGACGATGAACCGCCCCTCCCGGTCGACCTTGCCGTCGTTCAGCCTCACGTGGTCCTTGCCGGCTTCAGGATGGGCGATGAGCTCGGCCTTGCCGGTCTTGAAGTCGAACAGGTTGAGCCCGCTCTCCAGCGCTACAAGCGCGCCGCCCTGGGCTCTCAGCGCCATCGACCCGATATTCGACGGCAGCTTCCACTGCTCCATCTCCCGCCCGTCTTCAGCGGCGCGGAAGATCAGCTCGTTCATGCTGTCGATCCAATACAACCGCTGCTCCGCCACATCCCACAGCGGCCCTTCGCCCAGCATATTGGCCCCGTCAAACACCACCCGGATATCGGTCATAGCCTTCCCCTTGAATTTGCGTGCAGCCTAGCGGCGGATGGGGGGGATGCAAGGGGATTGGCACTTCCACTTAGGCCGAAACGGCATTAAGTTAGTATGACAGTGTCATAGTTCGAGGTGTCTGCGATGCCACGTACGAGCCGGCCGATCACCGTTACGCTGGGTGATCTCCACGATCATGTCGAGGCGCGGGTGAAATCCGGGGCCTATGCCTCGGCGAGCGAGGTTGTGCGGGCCGCGATACGCGCTCTGGACCGCGAGGAGAATGCGGTCAACGACTGGCTGCGCCAGAAGGTCGAAGAAGCCTTCGCCGATCCCCGGCCGAATGTTCCCGCCGCCGACGTCTTCAGGCGGCTGCGTGAGCATCATGCCGAACGGATGAAGGCCGGCCGCAAGTGAAGTTCTCCATCAGTTTCCGGCCTGAGGCGGAATCTGATCTATTCGATCTCTACGACTACATCGCCGACGAGGCTGGCCCAGTCATCGCCGGCGGCTACATCGATCGGATCGAAGCAACCTGTATGGAACTCGCTAGCTTTCCCGAGCGTGGCACAAGCCGTGACGATATCCGTCCAGGATTGCGCACGATAGGGTTCGAGCGCCGTGCAACCATCATTTTCCAGGTGATCGGGCGGGAGGTTCTGATTGTCCGGGTGCTCTATGGAGGCCGCGATGCCGATCGCATCTTGCACGAACTCCGCGGCGGCCGATTTGCCTACACGGCGCCGGTTTTTTCGGGCCAGTG
>CAZNNJ010001000.1:0-1731 GCA_964574305.1 uncultured Rhodospirillales bacterium
CGCGCCTATACCCATTTCCTGGGCGGGCCGCACAAGGGCATTTTCGATTGCACCCCCGTCGAAATCGGTGGGGCAATGGTTAACGGTCACACGCCCTTGCTTAACGACGGTGGGCTTCGTTTCCAAATCGGCCAGTTTTTGACCTACCTTGGCGCCGAGACCATCGATCCCAGCACCGACACCTTCTATTCGAAGTCCTATATCTACAATTTCGGCCTGCCGCTGAAGCACACCGGGGTGATGGCGATCACCCATGTCAGCCCGACGCTCGACATCTATACGGGCATCGATACCGGCGTGAATACGTCGCTGGGCGACGGCGACAATAACAGCGCCTTCGCCTTCCAGGGCGGCTTCGGCCTCAACAACCTCGCGGACGGCAAGCTGACGGTGGCCGCGCTGACCCATATCGGCCCGGAAAATGCCTGCCTGAACGCGCCGGCCTTCGTGCATTGCAACTCGGACTTCCGGTACCTCAACGACGTTGTGCTGACCTACAAGGCGACCGACACATGGACCTTCGTCACCGAGCTGAACTACGCCCGCGACGATGCATTCAATGCCAATGCCTACGGCATCGCCCAGTATGCGACCTATGCCCTGAACGACGCGCTGTCGCTCAGCGGCCGGGCGGAGGTGTTCCGCGATTCGGAAAATTTTTTCGTGGCCGGCTTTCCCGGCAACCAGGATTTTGTGAATTTCGAGCGCGGCTTCCCGTTAGAAAAGCCGCTTGTCGCCGCCCGGGCGCCGACGACCTACGGCGAGTTCACCTTCGGCCTCAATTTCAAGCCGCAGGTGAACGGGCTGCAAACCGTGATGATCCGGCCGGAAATCCGCTATGACCGCGCGCTCAACGGCACCGCGCCGTTCGATGATGGCACCTCCGACGGCCAGTTCACCTTCGGCCTGGATTTCATCCTGAAGACCTGACCGTTACAGCCCGCGTATCCGGGCGTAACGCTCCGCGTGGAACGCACTGTCGCCGAGCAATTCGGCGGCGGTGCGGATGCGCTTCAGGTAGAAGCCGAGATCGAAATCGTCGGTGACGCCGATGCCGCCATGCATCTGGATCGCCTCGAGCACCGCCTTGGTGGCGATGTCGCCGGCCCGGGCCTTGGCCATGCTGACGAATTCCGGCGTTGGAATGGCTGCCGCCTTGAGCACGACGGAACGGAGGATTTCCAGTTCGCCCATCAGGATCGCGGCGCGGTGCTGCAGTGCCTGGAACTCGCCGATCTTCCTGCCGAACTGGACGCGGGTTTTGAGGGACTCGACCGCCCGGTCGAAACACTCCTGTGCCCCGCCAAGCATTTCCGCCGCGAGATGCAGCCGCCCGGCATCGTAGGCGCGGTCGAGCAGGGCGAGCGTTTCCGCCGGATCGCAGACGAGATCATTGGCGGCGACGTCGTCGAACGCGATATCGACCAGCGGACGGCTGTCGACGCCCAGTCGGCTGATGATCGCGACGCCGGGTGCGCCGGCATCGACAACGAGCATGACATGGGCGTCGCCATCGCGGGCGACGACGATAAGCGTGTCGGCGATGCTGCCGTCGATGACGGCGGTCTTACGGCCGGTAATGCGGTAGTTTGTCCCGTCGCGCCGGGCGGCGGTATCGATCGCATGCGGGCTGTGGCGGGGGCTTTCCTCGGTCGCCAGTGCCACGACCGTTCCGCCGGCGATCGCCGGCAGCAGCTTGGCCTTGAGGGCCGCGTTATTGCCGCCGGAGAA
>CAZNNJ010001001.1:0-1730 GCA_964574305.1 uncultured Rhodospirillales bacterium
CGCGCACCACGCCGGCCAGCGTGTTGCGGTCGGTGATGGCGATGGCCGTGAGGCCGAGCGCATGCGCCTGCTCGACCAGCTCCTTCGGGCTTGAGGCGCCGCGCAGGAAGCTGAAATGGGTCGTGACCTGGAGCTCGGCATAACCGGTTATGGGGGCTGTCATGGGAAGAACCCGTGCAGGAACCAGCGCGGCGCCTCGGCCGTGCCGTAGAGCCCCTCGCGATAGAGCCAGAAACGGCGGCCCGCCAGATCCTCGACCCGGTAATAATCCCGCGCCTTGTGCGAGGCCTCCGCGCGCCACCATTCCGGCCCGATCCGCTCTGGCCCATCGGCGAAGGCGACGCGATGCTGAATCCGCCGCCAGCGGAACGACAGCGGCGGATCGTCCGGCACCGGCGCGATCGCCTCGATCGGCCCGGGGATGGGGAAGAGCGAAACCGGGCCGGCGGATTTGAGGATAGAGGGCACCCTCACCCTCCCAGCCGCCGCCAAAGGCGGCTTACTGCGAAGCGCAGTAGCGACCTCCGGTCGCGGCTGGGCCCCTCCCTCTCCCGAAGGGCGAGGGATTTTACGGCCCCTCTCCCTCTGGGAGAGGGAGGGGCCCGCGTAGCGGGAGGGTGAGGGTGCGGAAGCTGCCGCCCGCGCCTGCGCCCGCTCCGGCACGTGGCTTTCGACCGGCATCAGCTGGACCACGCGGCCCGGGCCCAGGCGGTTCTGCAAGCGGTCGATCAGCCCGGCCAGGTCGATAGCGTCGGTTTCGCCGGCGGCGGTGAGCATGGTCTGGAAAGCCTGCAAGGCCTCGGCCTCGGTCGCCTCCAGCACGATCGCCTCGATGCCGAAGCCGGGCTCGACCTGCTCCAGCCGTTCGGCGAACAGGCGGAGCATGTGGGCCGGTGTGTGGGTCGGGCGGCTGGTGCCGATGGCGATATGCTGGACCGCGCCGTCGACGCGGTAGAAATGCAGCACCAGCCGCCGCGCGCCCTGGCCCTTCAGCGCCAGCTCGCGGCAGAGATGCGCCGTCAGCCGTTCGGCGGCGGCATCGATATCCTCGCGCCGGCCGATCGGCTCGGCGAAGATCATCCGGCTTGCCCAAGGCTCCGCGGCGGCGCGGGGCGAGATCGGTTCGCCGGCGCGGCCGAACATCCGGTCCAGCCGGGAAAGCACGCTCTCGCCCAGACGCTGGCTGAGCGGGCCGCGCGGCAGATCGACGACCGTGGCGATACTGTTGAGCCCCAGCACGTGCAGCGTGTCGATGCTCTCCGGCTCAAGCCGCAAGGCGGCGACGGGCAGGGAGAGCAGGGGGGCGGTCTCGCCTTCGCTGAGGATCGGCAAGGCCGCTTTCGGACGAAAGCGCGCCCAGCCCCAGGCGGCTGCCGGCGTGTCGGCGACGGCAGCGCGGGCGGTGAAGCCGAAGGCGCGCAGGCGGCGGATCATGTCGGTCAGCATCGCGGCCTCGCCGCCGAACAGATGGGCGCAGCCGGTGATGTCCAGGCGGATGCCGTCCGCCCCGTCCAGCGCGCACCAGGGGCTGTAGCGGCTGCACCAATCGGTGAGGTCCGCCAGCACCTTGGCGTCGGTATTGGGCTCGGCGTCGGCCACGGTCAGGCCGGGCACCAGCGCGCGGGCGTCGGCCAGGGTCATGCCGGCCGACAGGCCAAGCCGCGCCGCCGCGACATCGACCGCCGTCAGCCGGATGCCGCCCTGGCCGTTGGCGGTCAGCGCCAGCGGGC
>CAZNNJ010001002.1:0-1726 GCA_964574305.1 uncultured Rhodospirillales bacterium
GAGCAGATCGAGAGCCTCCTGCGTGCCGGCGCCGATTGCTTCCGGCTGAATTTCAGCCACGGCACCGCTGATGAACATCGCGCCCGTGTCGAGGCGATCCGCGCGGTCGAGGAGAATTACTATCAGCCGATCGCGATCATCGCCGATCTGCAGGGGCCGAAGCTCAGGATTGGCCGCTTCGCCGTCGGCACGGTGGGCTTGCGCATCGGCCAGGGTTTTCGCCTTGATCTCGATCCGGCGCCCGGTGACGGATCGCGTGTGCAGTTGCCGCATCCTGAGCTGATCCAGGCCCTGCCGCGCGGCTCGGACATTTTGCTGGATGACGGGCGGGTGCGGCTGGAGGTAAAGCGCCAGGGCGTCGATTTCCTGGAGACCGCGGTGGCCGCCGGAACCAGCCTTTCTGATCGCAAGGGCGTCAACGTGCCGGGCGTGGTGCTGCCGCTGGGATCGCTCACGAAGAAGGACCGCGCCGATCTTGCCGCGGCGCTCTCCTTCGGCGTCGACTGGGTCGCGCTCTCCTTCGTCCAGCGGCCGGAAGACGTGGTCGAGGCGCGCCGGCTGATCGGCGACAGGGCGGCGCTGATCGTCAAGCTGGAGAAGCCGCAGGCGCTGGAGCATCTCGATGCGCTGATCGACCTCGCCGACGGAGTCATGGTGGCGCGGGGCGATCTGGGCGTCGAACTGCCGCCTGAGGAGGTGCCGGTGATCCAGCGCCGCATCGTCGCCGCCGTACGCAAGGCCGGAAAGCCGGTGATCGTGGCGACCCAGATGCTGGAATCGATGATCTCAGCCCCGACGCCGACCCGCGCCGAGGCGTCGGATGTCGCGACGGCGGTCTATGAAGGTACGGATGCGGTGATGCTGTCGGCCGAAACCGCTGCCGGCGCATACCCGGCCGAGGCGATCGAGATCATGAGCCGCATCTCCGCCCGGGTCGAGCGCGACCCGGCCTATCGCCGGACCATGCAGGCCGAGGCGCCGCCGCCGGAATCGACTTCGGGCGACGCCATTACCACTGCGGCCAGCCAGGTGGCGCAGACGATCGGCGCCGTCGGCATCGCCACCTTTACGACTTCAGGCTCGACGACGCTGCGCGCGTCGCGGGAGCGGCCGTCGATGCCGATCCTCTGCCTTACCGCCCGGTCGGAGACGGCACGGCGGCTGATGCTGTCCTACGGCGTGCGCAGCGTCGTGACGCCGGACATCAACAGCTTCAGTCAGATGGTGGAGCGGGCGGCGCGGATGGCGCGGGCGACCGGGATCGCGCATATCGGCGACCAGCTGGTCGTGACGGCGGGCGTACCGTTCGGCACGCCCGGGAACACCAATACGTTGCGTATTGCTGTCGTAGAGCCGGGTAGGGAGGACCGTTCGCCCGATTCAATGTAGAACCGTGCGAACGCGGGATCAGCCGGCGCGGGCCTTGAAGCGCGGGTCTTCATGGGGACACTGGGACAAGAACCGACAATGCCGTGATCTTGGTCCGCCAGTCGGCGAAGACCTTTTTACGCCTGCCGCGGAAGCGTCCGATCCCGATGGGATCGGCCGGGTGGTTGAGGGTAATGTGCGCTTCGGGAAAGGCCCGAGAGAACTCAGCGATCTCGTCCATCATCGTATGCGCACTCAGGATGCCGGCATTCAGACGAAGGCGCGCGAGTTGCCCCCACCCCGCGCAAAAACGGGGATTGTGCGAGTATGCCCCGGGGATTGCTGAGCGCTGGCAGGT
>CAZNNJ010001003.1:0-1714 GCA_964574305.1 uncultured Rhodospirillales bacterium
TTCTCCAATTTTGATCAGGCCGTCCGCGCCGTGAGTTTGGATATGGGTGAATTCGCCCTTGGGCTTACGCGGCCCGCCGGCGCTTGTCGAGATGCATGACCGCCCTGCCGGATATGCTATCGGGTGCGCTCTTTGGTGCACTGCTTATCGCCTTGGCGCGGCCATCGTTCCCTGGCAAGCTGCTTGTTCACCGCCGATCGAAGCCTATTTCCTGTAAGAGGGTTCGATCCGAAGGAATCGATGAGTTCTTGCTGATGACCGGCCGCGTCTTGGACGATAACCCTACCTGGCTCAACGGCCAGCTGCTGATCGCCATGCCCGGCATGAGCGATCCGCGTTTCGGCCGCACGGTGCTTTATATCTGCACCCACTCGTCGGAGGGGGCGATGGGGCTGGTGATCAACCGCGCCTTCGGCGAGATACGGTTCAACGACCTGATGAACCAGCTCGGCATCGAGGGCGCGGCCGATGAGGACCGGCCGGTGCATTTCGGCGGTCCGGTCGATTCCAGCCGCGGCTTTGTTCTGCATTCTGCCGATTTCCGTGTCGACCAGACCCTGGTGATCGACGACCATGTCGCGCTGACCGCGACCAAGGACATTCTGCAGGCGATCGTTGCGGGCACCGGCCCCGGCAACGCCATCTTCGCGCTGGGCTATGCCAAATGGTTCCCGGGGCAGCTCGATTCAGAGATCCAGGCCAACGAATGGCTGACCGCGCCGGCCGACGCCGCGATCATCTTCGACCGCGAGCTCGACACCAAATGGGAGCGGGCGATCGCGCAGCTGGGCTTCGACCCGGCGATGCTGTCGGGCAGCGCCGGCCACGCCTGACCGACCTTGTGCTGTCGGCGAATCGCCGACGCCACTTATCCTCTTCGACGGTATCTGCAACCTGTGCGGCTGGTCGGTCCAGTTCCTGGCGCCGCGCGACCGCGACGGCGTGCTGTGGTTCGCCGCCGTCCAGTCGGCGGTGGGGCAGGCGGTGCTGAAGGGGCATGGGCTCCCGGCCGACGACTATGAAAGCTTCGTCCTGGTCGAACAGGGCCAAGCCTATTTCAAGTCCGACGCTTTCTTCCGCACGCTGCGCTACATGACCTGGCCTTGGCCGCTGCTCAGGATCGGCCGTTTCCTGCCGCGTGCGCTCGCCGACTGGCTTTATGACCGGGTGGCGCGCAACCGTTACGCCCTGTTCGGTCGCAAGAATGCCTGCATGCTGCCCAGGCCTGAGCTCGCTGCCCGCTTCCTGACATGAGGGTGCTGCTCACCGGCGCGAACGGCTTTATCGGACGATACCTGCTCAGTGCGCTGATCCAGGCCGGACATGAGGTCGTGCCGGCCGTCCGCCGGCCGCAGGAGACAGACCGGCTGCCGCCGCGCCCGGCTTCGATCCGGATCGATTTCAATCGGGCAACCGAGCCTGCGGGCTGGGCGCCGCATCTGAGCGGCATCGATGCCGTCATCAACTGCGCCGGCATTCTGCAGGGCCGGCCCGGCCAGTCGATCGACGCCATCCACGCCCGCGCACCGATCGCCCTGTTCCAGGCCTGCGAAGCGGCCGGTGTTCGCCGGGTGATCCAGATTTCCGCCATCCGCGCCGAGCCTGGCGTCAGCACGGACTATGCCGCGACCAAGCCCGCCCCCGATGCCTGGCCTTCCGCGACCGGGCCCCAATGGGGGATCCACCGGCCGTCGCCGGTCTATTGCCCGGGGGG
>CAZNNJ010001004.1:0-1238 GCA_964574305.1 uncultured Rhodospirillales bacterium
GGCGGCACCTGGTACTGGAACCGCTATCCCGGCGCGCGCTTCGATTCCGAAAGCTGGACCTATGGTTATTCGTTTTCGAAGGAACTGCTGCAGGAATGGGACTGGGAAGAACATTTCTCCGCCCAACCGCATACCGAGCGTTACCTGAACCACGTCGCCGACAGATTCGACCTCCGCCTCGACATCCAGTTCAACAGCCGCGTCCTTTCCGCGCAGTGGCATGAAGCGGACCGCCGCTGGGAACTCACCCTGGAAAGCGGCGCCCGTCACACCACGCGCTTCCTCATCACCGCCATCGGCGTGCTGTCGGCGGCGGTAATGCCCGATATTCCCGGCATCGACAGTTTCACCGGCATCTCCTGCCATACCCAGCGCTGGCCCAAGGAAGGCATCGACCTCGCCGGCAAGCGCGTCGGCATCATCGGCACCGGCGCCACCGCGGTGCAGACCATCCAGACCATCGCGAAAACGGTCGGGCACCTTACCGTCTTCCAGCGCACGCCCAACTGGTGCTTCCCGCTGAATAACGGGAAAATCAGCCCCGAGGAGATGGCCGATATCAAGGCGCGTCTCCCTGAAATCCTCGCCCGCTGCCGCGAAACGCCTGGCTGCTACATCCACGGCCCGGACCCCCGCAAGGCCGTCGAGGTCTCAGCGGAAGAACGCGAGGCCTTCTGGGAAAAGCTCTATCGCACGCCGGGCTTCGGCCAGTGGCAGGGCAATTTCAGCGACGTGCTGACCGACCGCGCGGCCAATGCGCTGGCCTCCGAATTCGCCGCGCGCAAGATCCGCGAACGCGTCAAGGACCCGGCCACCGCCGAGAAGCTCATTCCCAAGAACCACGGCTTCGGCACCCGCCGGATCCCGCTCGAAACCGGCTATTACGAAGCCTACAACCAGCCCAACGTGGAACTGGTGGACATCAACGAAACCCCCATCGAACGCATCACGCCCCAGGGCATCAAGACCACCGACCAGGAGCGCGCCTTCGACGTCATCATCTACGCCACCGGCTTCGACTCGATCACCGGCGCCTTCGACCGCATCGATTTTCGCGGCGTCGACGGCGTGACCCTGAAGGACGCCTGGAGCGGCGGCCCACAAACCTATCTCGGCGTCTTCGCCGCCGGCTTTCCCAACCTCCTGATGGCCGTTGGCCCGCATGGCGGCCTCAGCAACTACACCCGCACCGCGGAATACAGCGTCGAATGGGTCACCGACGTCATCCGCCACGCGGT
>CAZNNJ010001004.1:1248-1713 GCA_964574305.1 uncultured Rhodospirillales bacterium
TTCACTGCGGCGAAACGCTGCGGCTGCTGATGGAGCGCGGCCTGACGCGCATCGACACACCCCCGGAAGCGGTCGCCGAATGGACCGAGCATGTCCACGCCCTGGGCGAGGGCCTCTTGATGAACGAGGTCGCCTCCTGGATGACCGGCGTCAACCGCAATGTAGAAGGCAAGCAGAAGCCGCGGATCATGCGCTACAGCGGCGGCCATCCCGCCTACCGCGAACACTGCGACACTGTCGCCGCGTCGGGCTACGCCAAACTATCGCTGAGCTGAACCAGAACCGCTCCGACCGGGACGAGAACGGCGTCATTACGAGAAGCGAAGCGACGAAGCAATCCCGGGGTTCGAGGAGCCCAGAACTTCCGTCCCACGTTCCGGACCATTCGGGACAACGGAATACCGCCTATTCCCCCGGCCCCCCGCAAAGCCCCGGTTCCCCCCCTCTCCGCCCCCCCCCCCCCAC
>CAZNNJ010001005.1:0-1712 GCA_964574305.1 uncultured Rhodospirillales bacterium
CCGAACGTCAAAACCCTCGCCCCATCAAACCGTTAGCGGTTAATCACGGACGACTTTCCAGCAACGCGCGTGGCAGAACGCAGCTGTCGGCGCAGGCGGCATTTTCCAGCCGGAGCCGCAGCAGGGCGGTGCCGCCTTCGACGCCGACGAGCTCGATATCGGCCCCGTCAGGCTCGGGGAGCTCGCGTACGGGTGCCAAGCCGGCTGTCGCGGCGGACGCGTCGATCATTTGCCCTCCTTTTCGATCCCGCTGCGGTTGGCCGGCCGGCTGCGGGACAGATGCGCGCCGGCATCGGCGAGGATGAGCTGGCCGGTGATGCAGCGGGCGAGGTCGCTGGTGAGGAACACCGCCAGGCGCGCCAGCTCGTCCGGCTCCGTGAGCCGGCGCAGCGGGCTGGCCTCGACCAGCGCGGCGACATGGTCGTCGTCGAAGACCTCGCGGACTTTTTCGGTCAGCGTCGTGCCTGGGGCGATCGCGATGACGCGGATGCCGTTCGGCCCCAGCTCGACCGCCATGGTCTGGGTCAGGTGGTTGATCGCGGCCTTGGCCGCGCCGTAGGCGGCCATGAACGGTGCCGGCCTTGTGGTCTCGCCGGACGAGACGTTGAGGATCACCCCGCCCTTGCCGCCGGCGATCATATGCCTGGCCTGGGCTGCACCGGCGAGCGCCGTGATGATGAGATTCTGGTCGATCAGGCCGCGCCAGTGAGCGGCGTCGAGCGTTGTCAACGGCCCAGGCTTGAACTCGCCGTACATGCCGACATTGTTCACGGCGACATCCAGGCCGCCCAGGCGCGCCACCGCCTCGTCTATCATCGCCTGCAGCGCCGCGTCGTCACGGGCATTGGCGATCACCGGAAAGGCCACGCCACCCGCGGCCGCGATCGAGGCCGCAACCGCCGCCGCCTTGTCCGCCCGCACGTCGTGGACGGCGACGGAAGCGCCGGCGCGCGCCAGCCACCGCGCGATCTCGGCACCGATGCCGGCCCCCGCCCCGGTCACCAGCGCCCGGGTGCCGGTATGGTCGATCTCGATCGCCATGGATCAAGCCTGGCCGGTGAACAACGCGATGAGCCGGTCTGTACCGGCTTCCGCCCATTGGCGCAGCGTCGCCTCCCCGGTGCCGCCGAACGGATGGGGCAGCACGAAGAGGCGGGTCTGCGGCAACCCGAAGCTCGCCGACAGGGTCGAGGCCACCTTCTCGAAATGGGTGGTGGTGGTGACGACCGTGGGCTTGCCGGCTTTTTCCAGCGCGATGGCGTCCTTGACCGAATAGGCGGTGCAGCTGCCGCAGTCGGCAGCGCCGGTGATGACGATATCCGCCTCGGCGAGAATCCGCGCGAACCGGTCCTCGGCCATGGGAATGGCCGCGTTCGCCGACAGGCCGAGCGGTCCCTTCTTGGTGATCAGCGAAACCGTGGCGCCGGTGCGGGCGGCCAGCGCTTGCGCCGCGGCGATCATGACCACGTCGGCATTGGCCTTGCCGTTGTCGAGCACGGCGATACGCAAGCCCGCCAGCGAACGCGGCGATGGGGCGAGCGAAGCCGCCTCGGGCCGGGGCTCGGAGTCAGGGAGGTAAACGGAAATCGTCATCTCAGCCCTCCACCGGCAAGGTCACGCTGCGGGTCATTCCCCAGGACGGCACGACGAGCGAGTGCTTGCCCGGCCCGCCGGAGACCACGACCTTGATATTGTCGGCCTCGGCGGTCATC
>CAZNNJ010001006.1:0-1710 GCA_964574305.1 uncultured Rhodospirillales bacterium
CTCGGCCGCAGTGGGGGGGTCTTGGGGTGCTTGCCGACCCAGGCAGACGCGGACGGCTATCGGACGCTTTGCCTGGTCGACGGCGAGCTGATCTCTTATTGGCATAAGAGCCTGACCGGCGCGAATGCCTACAGCCTCACCTATCTCCAGCGCGGGGTATATGGCTCGACGGTGGCGGCGCATTCCAGCGGTAGCGGGCAATTCGTGCGGCTGGATGAGGCAGTCGGGTCGTTCGACCTGCCGGTCGCACCGGTGAACTATGCCGACGGGACCAAGACCCTCCATATCAAGCTGGTCTCGTACAACATCTATGGCGGCGCGCTTCAGGACATCTCGACCGTCACCGCGATCCCCTATAACCCGAACGGCGCCGGGGTCTTCGTCGCTGCGCCCACCGGCGTCAGCTTCTCGGTCGGAACCGAACAGCAGGGAGACGGCACCTGGATCTCGTTCGGCGTCGTGGCCTGGACGGCCTCGCCCGATCCGTTCTTCGATATGTATGAGGTGCAGTACCGGCTGCACAGCGGCCCCGGCCCATGGATGAGCTGGCGCGGCGGCAACGACACGACCAGCTTCCGCATCAGCCCGCTGAAGCCCAATACGGCCTATGATGTCCAGGTCCGCGCGGTACGGACCAAGGGGCCGTTCTATTCGGCCTGGAGCCAGGCGCTCAATATCACGAGCGCGGTCAAGACGACCGCCCCGCCGGCGCCGACAGGTCTCGACGTCAAGGGCGGCTATCAGCAGATAAGGGTCAAGTGGGTCGCCTCGGCCGAGAACGACATTGCGTATTATGAGGTTTGGGAGGCCGCCGTCACCGGCACGTCGCCGCCCGGCAGCGCGGTCCTCATCGCCAAGGTCAACGCAACGACCTATGTCGATACCGGATTGAACCTGTCGGAGACGCGCTACTATTGGATCAGGGCGGTCGATACCTCGGGCAACCTGAGCACCTTTCTCGGGCCGGGCGGCGATACGACGGAAGCCGTCAAGGCGAGCGATCTGACGGGCAAGATCATCGGCGCGCAAATCGACAATGCGACGATCACCGGGGTGAACCTCGCCAACAACATCATCGACCTCAGCAAACTGGCCGGCGGCTATGGCATGCCGTACACCTGGACGGGCGGCAGCCTGCCGGGACCGACCGATGCCCGCACCTATAACGGCTCCATCATCTTCTGGACCCATGACGGGCGCCTCTATCGCTATAACGCCACGCTCCCGACGCCCGCCTGGGTCCTCGCCGTAGACGGAACCGATCTCAGCGCCGGCTCCATCCTGGCCAATACGATGGGTGTCGGCTCGGTCACGGCCGCCGCAATCGCTGCCGGCGCGGTGACGGCCGAGACGCTGTTCATCGGCGACACGACGAACCTCGTGCTCGACGACATGTTCCAGGACAGCGCCTATTGGACGCTGCGCAATCCCGGGACCAGTCCGGTCATCGTCCAGTATCAGAACGCGACAGTGCCGCCCGCCAGCCCCAATGTAACGAACAATTTGGGTGCGCCGACGTCGGTTCAGGTCGCCACGTCCAATATCCCGGCCGCCTCCACCCTGAATTACGGCGCCACCAGCGCCTTCATCCCGATCAAGCAGAGGCTCAGCTATCGCGCCAGCTGCTCTGCCGCCTGTTCGGGCGCTGGCGTCAACAAGAACGCCCAGCTGTTCATCAACGGTTTCAATTCGCAACCGAACTTCCTCCCC
>CAZNNJ010001007.1:0-1688 GCA_964574305.1 uncultured Rhodospirillales bacterium
GCTGGATCTCCGGGTGCTCGAACGGGTCGGCTGAGCGGATGCGGACATGGCCGGTGCTCTCCGGCCGCTGCTGCCAGGCGCCGCAGGTCATGCCGGGGAAGCTATCCAGCATCCCGGCGATGCCGCCGGCCTTGTAGCTGGCCGGGGTGAAGGTGAATTGCAGGTCCGGCGCGTCGAGCGCCTCGTCCGACTTCCAGAAAACATGGACCAGCGATGGGGAGAGCGCCAGGATGCTGGGCAGCCCGACTGCCCATTTAGCGACTTCCGCCCACAGGCGCGGCGGGCGGGCATAGTTGTTGATGGTGAGGCCCTTGGCCCGCGCTACCATGCGCACTGCGTAATGGTCGCGCAGATTCTCGCCGACGCCCGGCAGATCATGGATCAGTGGAACGCCGAGGCCGGACAGCAAGGCTCCAGGACCGACCCCGGAGCGCTGGAGCAGGGCAGGGCTGTTGATCGCCCCGCTAGTCAGGATCACCTCCCGCCGCGCGGCGACCGTTCGGTCGATTCCGCCCTGGCGGTAGCGGACGCCGATAGCCCGCTTGCCGTCGAACAGCACGGCGCCAGCCTGGGCGTTGGTACGGATATCGATCCCGCCCTCGGCCATCGCCGGCAGCAGAAAGGCGCGGGCGGTGGAGACACGGCGGCCGCGATGGATGGCGCGCTGGAAGGTGCCGACGCCGGCCTGGGCCGCGCCGTTATAGTCGGGATTGACCGGTATCCCGATCCCGGCCGCGCCTTGGATGAAGGCATCGCAGACCGGATGGCGCCAATCGAGGTCGCTGACCTGGAAATTGCCGCCCCGGCCGCGATAGGCGTCGTCGCCGCCGAGCCGCTTTTCGGTGCGCCGGAAATAGGGCAGCACGTCGCTGTAGCCCCAGCCGCGATTGCCCCGCTGTGCCCAATGGTCGAAATCGGCGGCTTGCCCCCGGTTATAGACCAGCCCGTTGATCGCACCCGACCCGCCCAAGGTGCGGCCCTGAGTCGTCGCGAAGCGGCGATTGTCGGCGCCCGGCACCGGCTCGGTCTTGAACTGCCACGTGTAGGCGGGGTTGTAGAGCGTCTTGATATAGCCGGCGGGAATATGGATGAACGGACTGCGGTCGGGTGGCCCAGCCTCCAGCACGCAGACCGTATGTTTGCCGTCCTCGGCCAGCCGCGCCGCCAGCAACGATCCGGCCGAGCCGGCGCCGACAACGACATAATCGAATGTGCCGGCATCCGCCGCCTGAGGTCCCGCCACGTCTCTCCCCGTCATTTTTCTATGCGTTTGTATCGGCGGTTTGCCGATCGGGCTAGGGGTTGGGGCAATACAGCCTATTTCACACCTTCGATGTGTTCAGGACAAATATGCATGGCTGCATGTCCCGAACAGAATCTTGACAGTAGAGTAAAAGATGCCACGACTCGGCGGAGTTCCTGAAATGGCGACTGAATTGTGGCGGCAACATTACCGCGAATTAAGAAGCTTGTCCGACCCGCGGATGATATAGTGTCTTACTGAAAACATTCTCTATGGAGTCTCTCATGCGTAAAATCATCGCGGCTTTGGCTGTCGTCGTCGCGACCCCGTTGATGTTCGCCACGACGGCCTCGGCCGCCGTGCATCCCCATCCCGCGGCCCCCCCCGCCCACCGGCCCCCTGTGGCCCATCCCGTCCATTGGCCCCATACCCCCCCCGCCCGTCC
>CAZNNJ010001008.1:0-1684 GCA_964574305.1 uncultured Rhodospirillales bacterium
GCTGCAAGGGCTCGTCGCCGCCAGCGGCATCTTGCCCGCGTCTTTTCTTGGCTTGGCTGCCGGGGCGGCCTACGGCTTTGTTCTTGGGTTCCTGATCGCGGCGTCCGGAACGATGCTTGGCGCGCTGGCGGCCTTCTGGATCAGCCGGTCGGTGTTCCGGCCGTCCATTGAGCGCTTCCTGGCCGGCCGGGCAAGCTGGAGCCAGTTTGACGAGGCCATCGCCAGGGACGGCTGGCCTTTCGTCTGCCTGATCCGGCTTTGGCCGGTTATGCCTTTTGCCATCACCAGCTATTCGCTTGGCCTCACCTCGATCAGCTTCAAGGATTATCTGATCGGGACCACAGCGTCGTTGCCGGCGCTCGGCCTCTATATCTTTCTTGGGACGCTCGCAAAGGCCGGGCTCGACACGCTGACGACGACGCAAAACCCCTGGATTCTCGGTTTGCTGATTATCGGCGCCGCCGCAACCGCCCTCTTATCCGTTCGCGTCGGCCAACTCGCCTTGCGAGCGAGCGCGGGTAGATATCGCACAGCCAACGCATCATCCATTGTCGATAAGGCCTAAAGCACTTGAGCCAGCCCTTGTTCACGCGGACCCGGCTAGTGATCGGAATTGTTGGACTATTGAGCGTTCTTGTCTTCTATCGTCAAATCTTCGACGCAATCGCCTGGATAAATAATTTCGGGCTGTTTTTAGCCTCACTCTCAGGGGAGTGACCTTCGATCTGCCCTTAAGCGGAATGCAGCGATATGCCCCCTTTGTGCTCTCCCATGTGCCCCAAATCCCTTCCATTCCACTGCCAAGTGTGGTCACGAAAACCCATGGCGGAGCAGGCTTCCGCCATACACCGGCAAAATGCCTAGCGAGATCAGTCGGTTAGGACTCGCACATCACCTGGACCCCACTCCTGACCACGGCGCATGCAGCGGAATTTCATGTATGCAGAGGGTTGCAGTGAATGAATGCACTCGGTGCGAGGCGGCAAACCCCAGTGTATCCGCGGCCCTAGCGGTTCCGTTTTACAATTCACCCGCGACCCCGCTCCATATGCGCGGATTGTAGGTTTCGTTGCAGCGCTCCTTGCGCGATCTACGCCGCGCGTCGTCGGCGTCAGCCGGGGCGGTAGGGGATAGTCGAGTGCTGGACGAGTGCATCACCGTCCAGACCACGAAGTCTCAGGTACGTCTTCAAGCCGAAGATACCGCCGTCGCCAACGCCCGGGCCGGCGACAATCTCGGCGATACCTCCGCCGGTTCGGATTGCCATGTCCCGGCGAACAAACGGGACCAGTTCGTCACCCCGGACGCGCGTCTCGACCATGCTGGCAATCTCGTCTCGCAGGCCGATGATCATCAGCCGGATTTCCCGCTCATGCGCGTATGCTGGATGCTTGGCGGCGATACATGCCGGTATCAGCGCCCCGGAAATGAGCCATGCAGCCATATCCTTCAGGAACGGTACGCCCGTATTACGATCGACCATCAAGTCACGTTGGTCGGAGAATGCCCGGTTCACCATCGAAACCGCTTGCTCGATTGCGGCCGTTACGATCTCGCCTAACGCTTCCTCGCCGTAAACGACGGGCGACACGTACAAGTTCTGGTGCGCTACTTGTGCCGACGGATCGTTTGTCGCGAAACTGTCGCGGCCCAACCCCAGTGGCAATGCCCCCCGCGCCCCCGC
>CAZNNJ010001009.1:0-1683 GCA_964574305.1 uncultured Rhodospirillales bacterium
GGGCAAGGGGCTGACCGGTCACCGGCCACACCGACACGGTCGGCTCGGAGGCCTACAATATGCGCTTGTCGCGCCGCCGCGCGGAATCGGTCGCGGCCCAGTTGGAGAAGGACGGCATCGCGTCGTCGGAGATCGAGATCGTGGCCAAAGGCAAGCGGGACCTGCTGGTTCCGACTGCGGATGGGGTGAAGGAGCCCCAGAACCGGCGGGTCCAGATCGTCTATGACAATGGAGCGAGCTCGTAAGGCTACAGCCCAAGGCATAGCCTGAAACACGGGCGCGAGGGGGCTTACCACCCCTCGCGCCCTTTTTTATCGCGACGTCCGTGCGCTCGGCGTCGAATCCTGTGCCCACGAGGCCCAAATAAAGCCGCGGCGGTGAACAATTCCCCGTCGAAAACGGTTTTCCTCGTCAATGACTGAAACCGGATGTCCCCTCCCTGCGCCAGACAAGAGCTGGGCGCTGTTCCTCGATATCGACGGGACGCTGCTGGAACTCGCCCCCACCCCGTCCGCGGTCGTGGTGCCGCCGGACCTGCCGGGCCTGCTCACCGATCTCGGGCGGGTTCTGGACGGAGCGGTGGCGCTGATCACCGGCCGTTCGCTGGCCGATGTCGATACGCTGTTCGCGCCGCTGACGCTGACCGCCGCCGGGCAGCATGGCGCCGAAATCCGCATCGCCGGGCGCGAGCGCGAGCGGTTGGGACTCGGCAACGGCGTGCTGAAGGAACTGATGCCCAGGATCGAGGCCTTCGCCGCCGCGCGGCCGGGCATCCTGGTCGAAAGCAAGGGCATGACCATCGCGGTCCATTGCCGCCAGGTGCCTGAATATCAGGACGAGCTCGGCGCCTTCCTGACCGCGCTTGCCGCCGAACATGGCGACCGGCTGGAAACAATCCGGGGCCACCGCGTGTTCGAGATCAAGCCGCGCAATGTGAGCAAGCGGACGGCGGTCGAGCACCTGATGCGCGTCGCCCCGTTCGCCGGACGCTTGCCGCTCTTCATCGGTGACGACCGCACCGATGAGGATGGATTTGCCGCGGTACGCGCCCTGGGCGGGCACGCAATTCGCGTCGGACCCGATCAGCCCTCCCTCGCCACCTGGCGGATGGCTGACCCGGTCCGCGTGCGCGCGTTTCTGTCCCATGCCGCGGACGCGCTGGGCGCAGGCACACGATAGGAACGGCATGCAGAGTCTCGACCTCGCCGTCATCGGCAATTGCGTCGTCAGCGCCTTGATCGACAGGCGGGGCCGCCATGTCTGGCACTGCCATCCCCGGCTCGATTCCGACCCGATCTTCTGCACGCTGCTGGACGACGTGAACGGCGGCTTCATAGATGTGGAGGTCGAGGGCTTCGCCACCAGCGAGCAGGCCTATCACCGCAACAGCGCGATCCTGACCACGACGCTGACCAACGAGAGCGGCGGCAGCGTCCGCATCACCGACTTCGCTCCGCGCTTCAAGCAGTTCGGCCGCATGTTCCGCCCGGCAATGCTGATCCGCCGGATCGAGCCCGTGGGCGGCACCTGCCGGGTGCGCATCCGGGTCCAGCCTCGCTTCGATTACGGCGCGATCCAGCCCAAGACGACGAGCGGCAGCAACCCTATCCCCTTCCGGGCGGACGGCCTGATCGTCCGGGTGACCCCGGGCGGGCCGGCCATCCTGCACCCCGGGGGAAACCC
>CAZNNJ010001010.1:0-1682 GCA_964574305.1 uncultured Rhodospirillales bacterium
AGGATTTCCCGGCCTTCATCGTCAATCGCATCCTGATGCCGATGATCAACGAGGCGATCTATACGCTCTATGAGGGCGTCGGCTCGGTCGAGGCGATCGACGTCGCCATGCATCTGGGCGTCAACCACCCGATGGGCCCGCTGGCGCTGGCCGACTTCATCGGCCTGGATACATGCCTGGCGATTATGCAGATGCTCTATGAGGGCCTGGCAGATTCGAAATACCGCCCCTGCCCGCTGCTGGTGAAATATGTCGAGGCAGGCTGGGTCGGCCGCAAGGTCGGGCGCGGCTTCTACGACTATCGCGGCGAAAAGCCGGTTCCGACCCGGTAGGTCGTGTGTGGACGGCCCACTGATTGCAAGTTTTTTTGAGAATAGATTTTGATTGTCGGGTAGCGGTCGTGTGTCCGGCCTATGCTGTGCGGCGCGGCGCCGCTGGCCCAGATGGGATTCGCGATCCAGCCCAGACGGAAGAGTGACCTCATGGGCCGCCGACCTACACGGGTTTCCTGGATCGTCGGTCCGACCGATCGTCATCTATTCTCTTGAAGCCCTCGCAAGCGGCCTGTCGCGCGGCTTAGCCGCAGACCTGATCGGGTCTGCGGTAGTCCTCGCCGCGCGCCAGCATGGCCCAGATGATGCGGGCCATCTTGTTGGCCAGAGCGACAGCGGCGAGCTTGCGCGGCTTGCGCTCCAGCAAGTTGAGCAGCCAAGGCGAGGCGTTGGGGCTGCCTGGCTTGGCGTGTCGGATGACGGCGGTTGCGCCGAGCACGAGGAGCTGGCGCAGGCGTTCGTCGCCGGCGCGGCTGATGGCGCCGAGGCGGGTTTTGCCGCCGGTGGAATGCTGTTTGGGCACCAGCCCCAGCCAGGCGGCGAAGTGCCGGCCGGAGCGGAACTGGCTGGCATCGACCCGGGTGGCGAAGCTGAGTGCGCCGACCGGCCCGACGCCGGGGATGTGGCCGAGCCGCCGGCTGGCTTCGCTCGCCCTGTGCCGCCGCATCAGCAGCTTGTCGGTCTCGGCCAGGCGCGCGGCGATCCGGTCGATCTCGCCGCCGAGCAGCTGCAGCGCTTCGGCGGCGGCCGCCGGCAACACCGTATCGGGCACCGTCGCGATCTCGGCGCGCAGCTCGGCCAGGCCTTTGTCGCCCTGGGCCGCCGCCAGACCGAACTCGGTCGCGTGGCCGCGCAGCGCATTGATCAACTGGGTGCGCTGGTGCATCAGCAACTCGCGCACCGACAGCAGCATCGCCTCCGCCTGGACCCCCGCCGACTTCACCGGCACCGTTCTCATGCTCGGCCGGCTCGCCGCCTCGCTGATCGCCTCTGCATCGTTGCGGTCGTTCTTCGAGCGCTTCACGAACGGCTTCACGTATTGCGGCGGGATCAGCCTCACCCGGTGGCCCAGCGCCTGCAACGTTCGGCCCCAGTGGTGCGATCCGCCGCAAGCCTCCAGCGCCACCTCCAGCGGCGCCAGCTTCTCGAAAAACCCCACCAGCTCGTGACGCCGCACGTTCCGCCGCAGCACGGCCCGACCTTCCCGGTCGCTCCCGTGCAGCGTGAAAACATACTTGGACGTGTCGATCGATATGCGTGTAATCTTTTCCATGGACGGCCCCCTGTTCAGCTTTGACAGCGAACCTTGGCACACGATGCCGCGGGGCCGTCCACCCCAACGGATTAGCG
>CAZNNJ010001011.1:0-1671 GCA_964574305.1 uncultured Rhodospirillales bacterium
TTCATCGCGCAGGAGCCGCAGATGCCTTCGCGGCAGGAGCGGCGGAAGGTCAGCGACGAATCGATGTCGTTCTTGATGTGGATCAGCGCGTCCAGAACCATCGGGCCGCAATTGGCCAGATCGATCGGGTACTCGTCGAGCGTCGGGTTGGCATCGTCGTCCGGCGACCAGCGGTAGATCTTGAACGTCTTCGGCTTCTTCGCGGTCTTCGCGGCAGGATGCTTCTTGCCGGCCTTGACCTTCGAATTCGCGGGCAGCGTGAATTCGGCCATTGCTGTGCTGTCCTTTAGTAAACGCGCTTCTTGGGCGGGAAGGTCTCGACTTCGTTGCTCATCGTGTAGAGATGGACGGGACGGTCACCCAGCGTGGGCTTGCCGTTGTCGTCGACCCACACGGTCGAATGCTTCATCCAGTTGTGGTCGTCGCGGTCCGGGAAATCTTCGCGGGCGTGGGCACCGCGGCTTTCCTGGCGGGCAACCGCCGGAGCCAGGGTGGCGACGGCCTGGGACATCAGATTGTCCAGCTCCATCGCCTCGACCAGATCGGAATTCCAGACGAGCGAGCGGTCGCTGACCCCGATCTCCGGCCGCTTGGCCCAGACCTGCTGCATGAGATCGTAGCCTTCCTGAAGCACCTCACCCGTGCGGAACACGGCACAGTTGTTCTGCATGATACGCTGCATTTCGAGGCGCAAATGGGCGGCGCGGAGGGAGCCGGACGCATTGCGGAAGCGGTCGAAGCGCGTGAGCGCCTTGTCGGTTTCGGAGGCCGGCAAGGCCTTGTGCGCGCCGCCCTTCTTCACGACCTCGGCGGCATGGTGGCCGGCGGCGCGGCCGAACACGACGAGGTCGAGCAGCGAGTTGGAACCCAGCCGGTTGGCGCCGTGGACGGAGACGCAGGCGGCCTCGCCGATCGCTTGCAGGCCGGGGACGACCTGGTCCGGGTTCTCGGCCGTCGGGCGCAGCACCTCGGTGCGGTAGTTGGTCGGGATGCCGCCCATATTGTAGTGGACGGTCGGCAGCACCGGGATCGGCTCGCGGGTCACGTCGACGCCAGCGAAGATCCTGGCCGATTCGGCGATGCCGGGCAGGCGCTGATGGATGATCGCCGGGTCCAGATGCTCGAGATGCAGATGGATATGGTCCTTGAGCGGACCGACGCCGCGGCCCTCGCGGATCTCGACGGTCATCGAGCGGCTGACCACGTCGCGGCTGGCGAGGTCCTTGGCCGAAGGGGCATAGCGCTCCATGAAACGCTCGCCCTCGCTGTTAGTGAGATATCCGCCCTCGCCGCGCACGCCCTCGGTGATCAGGCAGCCGGCGCCGTAGATGCCGGTCGGGTGGAACTGCACGAACTCCATGTCCTGCAGCGGCAGGCCGGCGCGCAGCACCATGCCGCCGCCGTCGCCGGTGCAGGTGTGCGCCGAGGTGCAGGAGAAATAGATCCGGCCATAGCCGCCGGTCGCCAGCACCACCGCATGTGAGCGGAAGCGGTGGATCGTGCCGTCCTCCATGCACATGGCGAGGACGCCGCGGCATTCGCCGTCGACCATGATCACGTCGAGCGCGAAATATTCGATGAAGAAGTCAGCATCGTATTTGAGGCTCTGCTGATAGAGCGTGTGCAGCATGGCATGGCCGGTGCGGTCGGCGGCGGCGCAGGTGCGCTGGG
>CAZNNJ010001012.1:0-1671 GCA_964574305.1 uncultured Rhodospirillales bacterium
ATCGCCGACAAGCTGCTGGCGATGCTCGCCGGCGCCATGGCGGAACTCAAGGTCGGCGATCCGGGCCTGCTGGCGACCGATATCGGCCCGGTCATCGATGGCGATGCCAAGTCAATGCTGGATGCCCATGCAGCGCGCATGAGGCGCGAGGCCAAGCTGATCTACGAAGTGCCACTGGGACCCGAGACAGCCGAAGGCTGCTTCGTCGCCCCCAGCGCCTTCGAGATCGACAAACTGGAGCGCCTGCAGCGCGAGGTGTTCGGGCCGATTCTGCATGTCCTGCGCTTCCGCCAGGATCGCCTCGATCAGCTGCTCGACAGCGTCAACGGGCTCGGCTATGGGCTGACACTGGGCATCCACAGCCGCATCGATGCAACGGTCCGCCACATCCATGAGCGCCTCGGCATCGGTAACACTTATGTTAACAGGAATGTGATTGGCGCGGTGGTGGGGGTGCAGCCCTTCGGCGGCGAACGGCTCTCCGGCACCGGCCCGAAAGCCGGTGGTCCGCATTATTTGCCGCGTTTTGCCGTGGAGCGCACCTTGACCATCGATACGACGGCGGCGGGGGGCAATGCCTCGCTGCTGTCATTGAACGAGGAAGGCAGTTAGTCCGGATTCAGCCTCGTTTTTGCCGCGTTTGTCGCCTATAACACGGTCCCACCAAAAACACCGGGGGGTGTCATGAACAAGTATTGGCGTATCGGCCTGGTCCTTCTCGTCGCGCTGGCCGCGTGCGGCGACAAAAAGGCCGAGACCGCAGCGGCCCTGAAAACCGAAATCGAGGGCCAGCTGGCGAAAGCCGACGCGAAATATCTGAGCCACGGGGACGTCACGGTCACGCCGGGCGATGGCGATGCCTACAACGTGACCATCGACAAGGTCGTGCTGACGGCGCCCGATATCGAGCCCATCGATTTCGGCAAGGTTGCGTTCAAGGTGACACCCGACGGCGACGACGTCCGCAAATTCAGCGATGTGGTCATCCCCTCGGCCTACAAGATCAAGAGCAAGTCGGGTGAGGAGTTCGACATCAATGTCGCTTTCGATCATGACACCGGCAGCTGGTCGAAAAGCCTCGGCCGCGTGCTGAACACCGATGTGGCATTGAAATCAATCGACGTCACGCAGCCCAGCAGCGGCGACACGGCGACTGCCACCAACGTCACCTATGTCGTCACCTCGACCGACAAGGGCAACGGCGTTCTCGACCAGAAGGCGACCATGGGCGCCAAGCAGATCGTCTTCAAGTCCAAGGACGGCAATGCCAGCGCCACCGACGTGGTCGCCTCGACCGAAATCGATGGCTGGAAGCTCGCGGAATTCGTCGCTCTGCAGCAGCAGTTCCAGAAGGCGATGGAAGATCCCAAGCCCGGCGAAGTTCTGCCGCTCTTCGGCAAGATGGTCGCGCTGATGAAGTCGTTCCACACGGAACTGGCCTTCGGCAACCTGACGGCCAGCGAAGGCTCAACCCAGATCTTCTCCATCGGCAACATTCACCTTGGCTTCGGGGCCGATGGCCTCGATCAGCCGAAGTCGAACCTGGTGCTCGCGCTGCGCTACGCCGGGCTCTCCGTCAACAATCTCGCCCAGGAAGCCGGCTCGGCCAAGGCCGAGCTGGTTCCGGCGGATTTCGGGCCGGGGATCGACATGAACGCTGTCCCAGGTCCC
>CAZNNJ010001013.1:0-1661 GCA_964574305.1 uncultured Rhodospirillales bacterium
CGGGCGGTGGGCGAAAGGTCCCGAGGTCTTGGCGGTCACGACCGCCGTCCCGGTTCCGGCGGGGCTGGTCCATCTGGCCGACGCCGCTTACGAGCATTTCGGCGAGGTCAGGCTGCTGATCAACAATGCCGGGATCGAGGCTCTGGGCTTCACCTGGGAACTGTCGGCCGAGCAGTGGAACCGTGTGATCGACATCAACGTGCTGGGCGTCATCCACGGCGTCCGCGCCTTCGCCGGCCGCATGGTCGCGGCGGGCAAACCGGCCTTCATCTCCAATGTCTCGTCGATCGGTGGCCTGTCGATGATGCCTGTGCAGACGCCCTATATCCTGAGCAAACACGCCGTGCTGTCCTTCTCCGAATGCCTCTATCTGGAGATGGAGGTGGCGAAGGCGCCGATCCGCGTCTCGGCAGTCCTGCCCGGCCCGGTGGCGACGCGCATATTCGAGGACGCGCCCGGCGGCTCCAACCCAAACTCGGTCGACTTCCATCGCGCCGCAATGTCGGCGGCGCTGTCGCAACAGGGCATGACCCCGGTCGAGGCCGCGCGGCTGATCCTCGACCAGATCGCCGAGGGCAAGTTCTGGGTCAGCCCGCACCCAGAGATGATGGCGGACGCGGCCAACCGCCGGGCCGCCCATCTCGCCGCGCTGGCAACGCCTGAGCTGGCGCCGCAGGCGCACCTGCTGCTGGGCCAATAAGGATGGGCATCGCGGTCATCACGGGCGGGGCGAGCGGCATGGGCCTGGAATGCGCCCGCCGGCTGGGCGCCAGGCACCGGCTGGTGCTGGCGGACCTCAACCCCGCCGGGCTCGAGGCCGCGGCGACGATGCTCATCGCCGAAGGCTGCGTAGTCGCGCCGGTCGTGACCGACGTCACACTGCCGGACTCTGTCGCACGGCTGGCGGAAACCGCGCGGTCGCTCGGGCCCTTGGACACGCTGGTCCACGCCGCCGGCCTTTCGCCGACGATGGCCGACGGACGCCGGATCATGGCGGTGAACCTGGTCGGCACCGCCCTCGTCGAGCGCGCCTTCCTGGAGCTGGCGGTGCCCGGCAGCGCCGCCGTCCTGATCGCCTCCACCGCCGGCCATACCGGCCCGGCTTCCAGGCGCAACGATCCGATCCTGGCGATGCCTTTGGCCGTGGAATTCTGGGACGCGGTCGCATCCGATATCGCCGACCCGGTCAGCGCCTACTCGGTCTCCAAGCGCGGCGTGATCCTCTATGCCGAGACCGTCGCCCCCGACTGGGGCACGCGCGGTGCCAGGATCGTTTCCATCTCGCCCGGCATGATCGATACGCCGATGAACGCACGCGAATTCGCCGTCCAACCGCTGATGAAGAACATGCTGGACATGTCGCCGATCCCGCGCTGCGGCCGCGCAGAGGAGATCGCGGCAACGGTCGAGTTCCTGATCTCGGACGGCGCCTCCTTCATCACCGGCACCGATATCAGGGTCGATGGCGGGGTGACGCCGCAAATCCGCAAGCTGCTGGGGTGAGCGCCATGTCTGAAACGATCGACTGGGTCCCTGCAGCCGATGGCGGACGCCCGCTGCGAGAAACCCGCCCCGGCTCGACCGACCTTGCCATGGCCAGCCTGGACGAGCCGCTGTTCCGCATCGCCGACGGCGTCTATATGTCGAAGGGCCCGACCAAT
>CAZNNJ010001014.1:0-1655 GCA_964574305.1 uncultured Rhodospirillales bacterium
GACGATAACAGCGGGGTAGCGCCGGAATTTCTGGGTCTGCCAGATCATGCTCTGGCGCCAAGGCTCGTAGAGGGCGTCGCCACGCGTCACCGCCGTACCCTGAATCGCCTTTTCGAGCGCCCCGAGATCGGCCGCCGCTACCGGAGCGGCGGATCCGGCTCCGCCAGCCGCATAGACGGCGAGCCCGGTGGCGCCGATCAGGAAGCCGCGACGCGACGCCATCTGTTCAGTGGGTTTGACCGGCATGATGACGTCCGTCTTAGTGGCGAAAGACCGCTGCCTTCACCCGCAGGTGCGACAGCAGCCCCTCTTCGCCCAATTCATGACCGATCCCCGACTCCTTGAAAC
Source organism: uncultured Rhodospirillales bacterium (assembly GCA_964574305.1). GTDB lineage: Bacteria > Pseudomonadota > Alphaproteobacteria > BOG-932 > Roseiterribacteraceae > BOG-932. The sequence continues at coordinate 349 of CAZNNJ010001014.1, forward strand.
CACCAAAAGGCAGAGAGAGATCGAGCGTGTTATGGTTGTTGACCCATACAGTGCCGGCCTGAAAACCCTTGAGGCAGTGATGCACGGTTCCGAGATCGCGCGACCAGATGCTGGCGCCCAGGCCGAAGCGTGTGCCGTTGGCCAGCGCGATCGCCTCATCGAGCGTGTCGAACGGAAAGGCGACCAGCACCGGTCCAAAGACCTCTTCCTGAACGATCGGATCGCTCTGCCGGGCGCCCACCAGCAGAGCGGGCTGCAAATAAGCGCCGGGGCCGTCGAGGGCTTCGCCGCCCCAGGCGACGGTGGCGCCGTCATGCCTTGCACGGTCGATACAGGCAAGCACACGCTCGCGATGCGCCCGGCTGACCAACGGTCCCATCTGACTTGTCGGGTCTAGCCCCGGACCGATTTTTAGGCCGGCGGCAATTTCGGCCACGCCGGCCAGGACGCGTTCGAAATGCTTACGATGCACATAGAGCCGTGAGCCGGCGCAGCAATTCTGCCCGTGATTGCCCAGGATCGCCCAGGCGGCCCCCGGTATCGCCTGATCCAGGTCGGCATCTTCGGCGACAACGACGGCCGATTTGCCCCCAAGTTCCAGATTATAGCGTTTCATTCGCGGAGCCGCGCTTGCGGCGATCCGCTTGCCGACGGCTGTCGATCCGGTGAAGTTGATCTTGTCGACTTCGGGATGCTCAACGAGCGCGGCGCCGGCAGCCGCCCCGCCCGTCACCACGTTTACCACGCCAGGCGGAATCCCGGCTTCTTCGCACAAAGATGCGAGCCTCAGCGCGGTCAGCGGTGTCTGCTCGGCGGGCTTCAGCACGATCGTGCACCCGGTCGCCAGCGCCGGCGCCAATTTCCAGACCGCTTCGCACAGCGGCACGTTCCACGGCATGATACCGGCGACGACGCCTAGAGGTTCGTATTGCGTCATCCCGGTGAATGTGGCGCCGGGCAGGTACGGCACTGAGAGGTTCTGCACTTTGCCAGCGATCTTGGTCGCCCAACCCGCCATGTAGCGCAGCGTGTAGACCGACAATTCGGCGTCAAACAGCCGCGTATTGGCGATGAGCTTGCCGCTGTTGACCGTCTCGATCTGCGCCAGTTCTTCGACATGGTCTGCGATCAGATCGGCGAGCCGCAGCAGGAGGACCTCGCGCTCGTGCGGACGCAGTCGTGGCCACGGCCCAGACGAGAAGGCCTGCCGCGCCGCGCTGACGGCGGCATCGACATCCTCAGGCCCGGCATCGGCGACCAGTGCGATGTCGCCTCCGTGGCTGGGATCGACGATCGGATAGTGCCGG
>CAZNNJ010001015.1:0-1654 GCA_964574305.1 uncultured Rhodospirillales bacterium
GGGCGGCATCTGGCGGTATCGGGGGAGACGCGGCGGCGGCGCGATCAGACATACTCGGCCGTCGCCGGCTTCTTCCGGTATTACCAGCTGATCTTCGTCCTCGCCGACGAGCGCGACCTGATCGGCGTGCGCACCGACACAAGGCAAGAGCGTGTGTTCCTCTACAAGCTCCGCATCACGCCGGAGGAAACACGGCGCCTGTTCGGCGGCTATATGGACCGGGCGACGGCCCTGGCTGAGCGGCCTGAGTTCTACAACACGCTGACCAACAACTGCACCTCGAACATCGTCCGCATCATCGACCGCGGCCTGCCCCGCAGCCAGCGGCTGGGGCTTTCGTGGCGGCTGCTGTTCAGCGGCTATGCCGATGCGTTTGCCTACGATGTCGGGCGGCTGGCGGGGGATGGACCGTTCGCCGAGTTGAAGCGACGCAGCCGGATCGTGCGGGCGGCGGATGCTGAGATCGGGGAGGATTTCTCGGCGGCGATCCGCGCCGGTCAGACCGCCCCCGCCCGTGAGGTCGTGGGCTGACGCAGCGGCGCCAGCGCGATCAGGCTGATCAGCGCCGCGCCGCCGAGATACAGCCCGACATAGGCCAGCCCGCCCATATCGACCAGTTGAAGTGCCAGGATCGGCGCCAGCGCGCCGCCGAGGATGCCACCGAGATTGAAGGCGATCGAGGCGCCGGTATAGCGCACGCGGGCGGGGAACAGGCTGGGCAGCCAGGCGCCTACCGGGCCATAGGCCAGGCCCATCAGAAACAGGGCGAGGCTGAGGAACACGAAGATGACCGGCAGCGAGCCGCTGCCGAGCATCGGCGCCAGCAGGAAGCCGGCGACGACCGTACCGGCGCAGCCGCTCATCAGCACGATGCGCGGATTGAACCGGTCCGAGAGATAGCCGGCCGTAACGATGCCCAGAGCAAGGAACAGGATCGCGCCCAGCTCTACCTCCAGGAACGTCGTGCGGGCATAGCCGAGCCGGGCGGTGCCGTAGAAGAGGGCGAAGGCAGTGGTGAGATAGAAGATGGCGAAGCAGGCGACGACGGCGAAGGTGCCGCCCAGCGCCTGGCGCGGATAGTCGCGTAGCACCTCGAACAGCGGCACGCGCGGCGGCGGGGCCTCGGCCAGGGCGGCGGCGAAGGCCGGCGGTTCGGTGAGCTTCAGCCGAATCCACAGGCCCAGCGCCACCAGCACGACGCGGGCGACAAAGGGCAGGCGCCAGCCCCAGGCCTGGAACTCGGCCGGCGTCAGCACCAGGCCCAGCCCCAGGAACAGCCCGTTGGCGGCGACGAAGCCCACCGGCGCGCCCAGCTGGGGGAACATGCCCCAGCGCGCCCGCCAGCCGGGCGGCGCGTTCTCCACCGCCAGCAAAGCCGCCCCGCCCCATTCGCCGCCCAGCCCGAAACCCTGGCCGAAGCGCAGGATACAGAGCAGCAGCGGCGCCACCCAGCCCACCGTCCGGTAAGTCGGCAGGAAGGCGATGGCGGTGGTCGACGCGCCCATGATCAGCAGCGAGGCGACCAGGGTGGACTTGCGCCCGATCCGGTCGCCGAAATGGCCGAAAAAGGCGGCGCCGACCGGCCGCGCCCGGAAGGCCAGGCCGAAGCCGGCATAGGCCTTCATCTGCTTTGCCGTCCGCGACCGGGACGGGG
>CAZNNJ010001016.1:0-1649 GCA_964574305.1 uncultured Rhodospirillales bacterium
CCTCGCCGCGCTGGGCCGCCCCGCCGCCCAGATGCGGATCAAGGCCCTGATGGAGCGCGGCTTCCACCGGCCCGGCGACGTCGAGACCCGGCTCGGCTATCACGTCGGCCGGCTGGGCAACTGACGCGCCCCGGGGGTCGCCTCAGAGATAGCCCGTCACCGCCGGCGGCTGCATCCAGTTGTCGTGGAGGCCGTCCGAATAGCGCACTGGCAGCGCTGCCAGCTCGTCGGGCGAGATGTTGTCCAGGCAGGCGATGTTCACTGAGACGAAATCGCCGCCCAGGACATCCAGGTGACCGCGGGTGAATGAGCGGGTGCCGCAATGGCGGCAGAACAGGTGGTGGCCTGTGTGCGTGTTGAACTGATAGTCCGACAGCGCATCCTCCCCGCTCAGCAGCCGGAAATCGGCCGGCTTCGTGAGAAAGCCCCAATAGCGGGTTTAGGCGCAGATCGAGCAGTTGCACTTGCCGGTGCCGGCCTCAAGGTCGAGATCGGCCTCATAGGTCACCGCGCCGCAATGGCAGCCGCCCCGATAGGTTTTCTTCATCGTTCCCTCCTTCGCACGGCACTTGCGCGGGACGCGCATTATTGACAACATATTGTCATGAAGCCGAAGCTAGAGGAACGACAACATATTGTCAATACTATCGACGCCGAACCGCGTTCGGCGGCGGGAAATGCCTTTGCAATGCTGGCGATCCGCGTGCTGATGACGGCAGGCTATCTGACCGCCGCAGGCGATGCGCTGACCCGGCCGCTGGGCCAAAGCAGCGCCCGCTGGCAGGTGCTGGCCGGGGCGGCGCAGGGCACGATGTCGGTCGCCCAGATCGCCCGGGCGCTGGGTGTCAGCCGCCAGGCGGTGCAGCGCCTGGCCGACCTGCTGGAGGCCGACGGACTGGCGGAATATACCGACAATCCGGCCCATCTGCGCGCCAAGCTGTTGGTGCTGACGCCCAAGGGCCGGGCGATATTGAACGAAATCCGCGCCCGTCAGACCGTCTGGGCCAACGCGCTCGGCGCAGAGTTCAGCGAGACCGAACTGCGTCAGGCGGAAGACGTCTTGAAGAGAGTGCTGGCGCTGCTGAAGGCGCGCGATCCAGACCTGTAGGGCCTAGGATGAAAGTCCGGCCACCCGCTCCAACCCTTCAAGGATGCGGGGCCAGCCGCCGCCCATGCCCTTGTAGCCACCCTCATCCTGCGGGCGGAAACCGGACTGCTCCATGCGGACCAGCGTGCCGCTGTCGACTTGGGTCAGCGTCCAGGTGACGGTGGTGCTGAGGCCGCTGTCGGACTCGGTACCGTCGCCCCAGCGATAGGCCAGGCGTTTCGGTGGATCGACCTCCAGCACCTCGCAATTGGTGACGCCGGACCAGCCGGGGATCGGCCTTGCCTGGAACTGGAAACGGTGGCCGACGACCGGCTCGAAATCGTTCCGCATCAGCCATTCGGCAATCAGCGGCGCGGAACTCAGCGCCCGCCAGATTCGCTCCGGCGAGTGCGGCATGGTGCGCTCCACGACGATGCTCTTGGTTTCTTCCATGCGCGTTACTCCAGGCCACCGACGACGCGCTCAAGCCCGTCGAGATAGCGCTGCCAGCCATAGCGGGCGCCCTGGTAGTTGTTCGTCTGGTCGGGCCGGAAGCCGGCCT
>CAZNNJ010001017.1:0-1648 GCA_964574305.1 uncultured Rhodospirillales bacterium
CATAGCCGCGTTCGACAGCGATCATCTCGGCCAGGCGCTTACGCGCATCGTTGGGCGTCACCGGCGCCTGGCCGGGCGGCCCCTCGGGCGGCTCGTCCTCCCAATCCGGCAGGCTTTTCCAGATGTCGAAGGCGCGGTTCTGGCCGGAGCGGGGCGCGGCCCCAAGCGCCGCCATCACCGCCGGCCCCCAGGCCCAGCCGGCGCGCTGCATCGCATCGGCAAGGCCGGCGATATCGGACTGCCTGTCGGCCCGGCCCTCGGCGATGTGGCCAAGCAGGGTCTCAGCGATCCCGACCATCGTCACGCATTCGGCCGACAGCCCCTTGGGCTCATCCAGCCCCAGCCAGGCTGCCAGCCCACGCACGGTCGGCAGGCAGAAGCGGGCAGGGTGGACGAAGGCGAACAGGTCCAGGAGGTCGAAGGCCGGGAACCGGTCGGTCCCCAGCCGGCGCGCGACCGAACCGCGATGACAAACCAACGCGCCGCCTTCGACCCTTTCGGCGGCGCCGCGCAAGGTCAGCTCCTCGATCTCCCCGTCCGGCGTCAGCCAGGCGGCATGGCGGGCGGAGAGCGCCAGCGCGCCAGCATCCGGCAGGACGATACGGGGAGGGGCGGGAACGCCCGCGGACGGCATCATGATTCGCTGAGCCTAGGCTTCCGGCGCGCTGGAGTCAGCCCGCGCAAGGCTGTTTTCCGTCCGGCACGTTGACCTCGCAACCCGCGATGAATAGGGTCCGCCGCGTCATTCCAAAGAGTCCGAAAATGTCGTCCGTTTCGCCTGAACTGCAGCAAGCCCTCTCCACCGCGCGCGCCTGGCCGTTCGAGGAAGCGCGCAAGCTTGTCGAGCGGTTCGCGGACAAACCGCCGGAAAAGGGCTACGTCCTGTTCGAGACCGGCTACGGCCCGTCGGGCCTGCCGCATATCGGCACGTTCGGCGAGGTGGTGCGAACCTCGATGGTGCGCCACGCCTTCCAGTCGATGTCGGATATTCCGACGCGCCTGTTCTGCTTCTCCGACGACATGGACGGCCTGCGCAAGGTTCCGGACAACATCCCGAACAGGGAATTGGTCGCCGGCCATCTCGGCAAGTCGCTGACCACCATCCCGGACCCGTTCGGAACGCACGAGAGCTTCGGCCACCACAACAACGCCCGGCTGCGCGGCTTCCTCGACAGCTTCGGCTTCCAGTACGAGTTCCAGTCGGCGACCGACTGGTACAAGTCCGGCCGGTTCGACCGGACCCTGCTGAAGGTGCTCCAGCACTACGACGAGATCATGGCGCTGATGCTGCCGACCCTGGGGGAGGAGCGGCAGGGCACCTACAGCCCGTTCCTGCCGGTCTCGCCCGCCACCGGCAAGGTGCTGCAGGTGCCGCTGATCGCCCGCGACGCCGATGCCGGCACGATCACCTACAAGGACGAGGACGGGACCACCCGCGAAGTTCAGGTCACCGGCGGCAACTGCAAGCTGCAATGGAAGCCGGACTGGGCGATGCGCTGGGTCGCGCTCGGCGTCGATTACGAAATGGCCGGCAAGGACCTGATCGACTCGGTGAAGCTCTCGATCGAGGTCGCCAAGGCGCTCGGCGGCACGCCGCCGGAGGGCTTCAACTACGAGCTCTTCCTCGACGAGAAGGGCCAGAAGATCT
>CAZNNJ010001018.1:0-1634 GCA_964574305.1 uncultured Rhodospirillales bacterium
CCGCCTGGCGATGATACCCTATGTCCGGGAGAACGGGGAATTCGGGAAGCATGGCACTCAAGAAAGATCAGGGCCAGTCGGCGCGGCTGATCGAGACGCTGAAATCCTTGTTCCGGTCGCATGGGCTGCGGCAGGCCGATATCGCCGCGGCGTTGAAGCTCTCCCGCACCACGCTGAAGCGGCGCCTGTCGGGCCAGGGGCTGACCATCGATCAGCTGGAGACATTCTGCAGCCTGGTCGACGTGACGCTGGGCGAGCTGGTCGAACTGGCGGCGGTGGGCCAGGACAAGCGAATGAAGCGCCTGTCGCTGGAGCAGGAAAACGCGCTGCACGAGGATGTACGGCTAGGCTTCATCTTCACGCGGCTGCGCGAAGGCTGGTCGGCGGCGGAGATCCAGCGCGAATGCCGGATCGCCGAGGCGCCGCTGGTCGGCTATCTGGTGCGGCTGGAGAAGCTTGGGCTGATCGACCTGTTGCCCGGCAACCGCGTGAGGCTGCATACGGTCCGCGACATCGATTGGCGCAAGCACGGGCCGATGTGGCATTCGGTCGACCGTTACCTCTCCGGCATCTTCGGCATGATGGATTCGGACGATACCGAGCTGGACCGGCGTGTGGCGGTGGTCAAGCTGACGCCGGCCTCGGTCTCACAGCTGGACGAGATGTTCCGCCATCTTCAGATGGAAATCCGCCGCATGGCAAATAACGACCGCTCGGCCGAACCGGACGCGAAATCCTGGTACGCCGTCCTGATGGGCGCCAGGCCGTTCGAGATGGACCTGGACGCGGATGCCGATATCCCCTGGTGGCGCAAGGGCGCCCGCCCGGAAGCGAGGCCGAGGAACGGACCCCCTTAGGGCCGGGAAACGGCCCATCGCGATTTCCCGTGAGGCGAACGCATAGAGTTGCTGCGCGACGCGGCGCAAAGCCCGATGGTGCACTCCAGGCCGAAACCGGCGGCACATGACAGGAGGAAGACCATGGCCATCCCGAAGCTGATCTCAGCCGATTCGCACGTGATCGAGCCGCCGGATATCTGGACCAGCCGCCTGCCGGCCCAATTCCAGGACCGCGCGCCGAAGCAGATAAGCGGCGAGCAGGGCGACCAGTGGCAATTCCCCTCCTCCCCGCCCTGGCCTTATGGGCTGAACCAGTGCGGCGGCCTGTCGCCCGAGCATTACAGCCCGTGGGTCAAATGGGAGAATGTCCGCGCCGAGGCTTATAAGGAGCCGGAGCGCACCGCCGGCCAGGGTGGCGCCGGCGTGGTGGCGGAGATCATGTATCCCTCGCCCCGCGTCGTCATCGCCATGCATGCCGAGGACAAGGACCCGGAATATCACCTGGCCCTGATCCGCGCCTATAACGACTGGCTGTCGGACTATTGCTCGGCCAGGCCGGACTTCTTCGTCGGTCTGGCGCTGGCGCCCTCGGGCGGCGATGCCAAGGCGGCGGCCGATGAGGTGCGCCGGGCGATGAAGCTGCCTGGCATCAAGGGCGTGCAGATCAACAAGTATCCGACGACAGGCCAGCGCCTGCACAAGGACGACGACGCCTTGTTCGCGGCCTGCGTCGAAACCGGGGCCGCCGCCCATATCCATGTCGGCCTGGCCCAGTCCGAACCCTCGCTCCCCAAA
>CAZNNJ010001019.1:0-1629 GCA_964574305.1 uncultured Rhodospirillales bacterium
CCCTCCCCCCGCATCAGACCGACGGGCGCGAACTCGGCCTCGTCGTCGCATCGGCAACGCTCGAGTACAATCCGCCCGATAATCTCTAAGCGCCCCACCGCCAGAACACTTCTGGAATTCTCCTACTCCAGCATCGACAGCACCGCTTTGCTCACCTTCGCCACGATATGAACCTGCGGATCCACGACCTCCGCGATGTCGTACCTCACCGAAGTTCCGAGTACGATCGCCGACTCATTCGCCGACAGCTTGTAGTCCCCTTCCAGCCACCGCGCCAGCTCCGTGGTCGCTTGCTGCAGGGCCTCCTGAAGCGAGCCGGCGATCCCCGACGCCATCAGGTACTCGTCGCTCTCAAACCGCGGTCCCTGCGTGCTCTTGCCGCGAATCAGATTCACCGTGAACTCCACGTCCATCGAGGTCTCCAGCGCATCCCCGTTCAGCTCGCCATCACCCTCGAGCGCGTGTCCGTCGCCCACAAACAGTAACGCGCCTTCCTGATAAACCGGAAGGTACACCGTCACGCCCTCTCGAAGCCCGTTATAGTCCATGTTGCCGCCCCATGACCCCAACCACCCGGCACGGAAGGTTTGCTTGGCCGGCGGCGCCACGCCGACGCACCCCAGCATTGGCTGCAGCTTGAGCTTCAGGTTCTTCAGCCGCTCCGTCGGCTTCGCCAACATGCCCAGTCCGGCCGCCCGGTCGAGCGTCCATTCGCTGTTGAACTGGTCGTCCAGCTTCGCATTGCGGTGGTAGCCAGGCTGCAGCGCCCCCGGCACGATGCTGTCGCCGCTTTCCGCGGAATCGCGGTTCAGCCGGATGCGGTGAAACTTCACTGCAAGGGTGTCTCCAGGCATCGCGCCTTCGACGTAAAACGGGCCAGTCTCCGGGTTGCCACCCAGCGAGCGCCGGACCCCTTTAGCATCCTTCCCCCCGGCGTCGACCGTCGTGGTCCGGATCGTATCGCCGGTATGGATGCGCAACACCGGCACGGCCGCGCCCGAAAACTCGCGGTGGAACTTTGTGGGCTCGAAAACGTGCCTCTTTGGCGTTGAGTTGTCCGGTTGCGCCCGCCGCGCATTCCAGCGGAACTCTTCGCTGCCCTGCTTCACAGTTCCGGCGATGCCGTCGCCCTGAACCTCACCTTCCAGCGTGCCCCAATCTTTGCCGTTGGGACGAAGCGCGGTCAGGCGCAGGATACTACCCTCGATCGTGCCTTCGAGTTTCAGCTCGTTCAAGGCGCCGGTGACTTTGGCCCCGTCCGTCTTGAGCTCCACACGGACCGCCGCGAACTCCTCGCCGAATCGGATAAGGTGCAGATTCCATTGGCCCGCAACATCCGCCGCGGGCAGGCACCACGGCAGAAACACGAATAGCATGGCTCTGGTCATGGAGCGTTATACGTCGCGCCCGGCAAATTGTTCCTTGGCCGTCTGGCCTGCACGCGGAAATAGTTCCGGAGAGCAGGCGGAACTTGTCGAATTCGCGCCTCCTCGTTCGACGTGTAAGTAGAGACTCGACCGCGACCGCTCGCGGCGAGACTTCGACCAAACCAATCAGCCAAAGGAACCTACGATGCAAATGCAAATGAATCCTTATCTGAATTTCAACGGCCAGTGCGAGGCGGCCTTC
>CAZNNJ010001020.1:0-1628 GCA_964574305.1 uncultured Rhodospirillales bacterium
CCAGCGCCGCGGCATCGACATCGTCCGCCATGCGCTGACCGCTCCGGTCCGCCAGATCGCCGAGAATGCCGGCGTCGACGGTTCGGTGGTCGTCGGCAAGCTGAAGGAGTCGACCGACACCAACTACGGCTATGACGCCCAGAAGAACGAGTACACCGACATGGTGAAGTCGGGCATCATCGACCCGGTGAAGGTCGTGCGCTCGGCTCTGCAGTTCGCGTCGTCGGTTGCCGGCCTGCTGGTCACGACCGAGGCGATGGTTGCCGAGAAGCCGGAGAAGAAGGCCCCGCCGATGCCGGGCGGTGGCGGCATGGGCGGCATGGGCGACATGGACTTCTAAGTCCGGTCGACCTGAGCCGAACAGTCGGAAACGCGAAGGCCGGCGGAGCGATCCGCCGGCCTTTTGCTTTTTGCCCCGCTGGTGGAGAATGGACCGATGGACCAGGTCTTCGCCCGCGACGATGCGCTCGCTCCGGAGCGGCTGCGGCAGCTCAGCCGCCGCTCGGACCTGCGCGGCTGGCTGCAGACGCTGAGCCATTTCGCGGCCATCGGTGGCACGGCCACTTCGATCTATTTAACCCTGGGCACGGTGTGGGTCGTCGCGCCCTTCGTGATCCATGGCGTGCTGATCAATTATCTCTATGGCGGCCAGCACGAGCTCAGCCATTCGACCGTGTTCCGCACCCGCTGGCTCAACGAATTCTGGGGCCGGGTCATCGGCTTCATCGTCATCGCGCCGCGCGACGCCGACCAGATCCAGCATTTCGCCCATCACCGCCATACTCAGCGCTGGCGTCAGGACGGCGAACTGTTCCGCCAGCCTTACACGCTGCGCTCCTACCTGATGCGGCTGGCGGGCATCACCTATTGGCACTCCAACATCGCCGCGCTGCTGCTCTACGCCTCGGGACAGGTCAATGAGCCCTACGTAAAGCCGGCGCAGCACGCCCTGGTCATCCGTGAGGCCCGGCTGCACCTGGCGGGCTATGCCCTGATCGCGATGATTTCCGTTGCGGCGGGAAGCTGGGCCGCGATTCTGTGCTGGCTGGCGCCGCTGCTGCTCACCAAGCCGGCCCACCAGCTCCAGAACCTGATCGAGCATGTCGGCCTGCCGCACACGGACGACATCTTCGCCAACACCCGCAGCATCCGGACCAACGCGCTGACGCGCTGGCTCTGCTGGCAGATGCAGTACCACACCGCCCACCATGCCTTTCCCTCGGTGCCATTCTTCCGGCTGAAGGAGCTGCACCACGAACTCTTCACCGCCCGCGGCATCCAGCCGCCGACGATGACCTATCTCGGCTTCCAGCGCGCGATCATCCGGGTGCTGGCAGCGAAGGGGGAGGCGGAGTATCCGGGTGATAGGGCTTGGATCGCATGAGGAAGATATCGAAAGAGTTATAACTTTGTTGATACAATGTCGATTCCTGTGATACTCAATCTCTCAGTATCGGGAGAAATTGGATGCGTGCACCTGTAAGGCGAATGGGTAATTCCAGCGGCATCATTCTGCCGAAGCCCATTCTAACGCAGCTTGGTGTTGAGGTCGGCGATGATTTGGAACTGTCCTTGGAGGAAGTTCTGATCCTGGTCCTTATTCCCTCCCCCGTTCATTCCCGACCGGG
>CAZNNJ010001021.1:0-1628 GCA_964574305.1 uncultured Rhodospirillales bacterium
GGATGACGGGGTTATTTGGCGTTCGGGGATTGAGGCGGAGCTGGTGGATCATGCGCTCGCCATTGCCGTCCGGCATTTCGATGTCGGTGACAATCGCGGTCGGCAATTCCTGCCAGGCCATGACGTAGCCCTGCTCGCCGCCGTGTGCCCGCAGAACCTCCGCGCCCCGCAACGACAGGGCGTGCGCGAACATCGCCACCAGATAACGGTCGTCGTCCACGATCAGGATCTTACTGCGGGGTCGGGTGGCCGCGATGGCTGATGGCGGTGAGCCGGCCGTGATCGCGAGGCCGGGGAAGTCTGCATCGGAATCATGCGCCTCGGCCGGTCGCCACCGCGACAAGGCCGGTCCCAGATCGGCGTGGTTCGGCGCGCGCAAACCCGATCTGCGATCGTGCAGGTAGCGCAGGAGGCGCTCCTGGGTTGCGAAGCGATCGTTCCCGGCGATGACATAGGCATCGCTGATACCGCGTGCTGTAAACGCGCGCGCGCCGGTGGCATCGGCGGCATGGAAATAAATGCCGATCTCATGCAAGCCGGGGTCCTGCCAGACCATGCGCGCGAGCTCGGCCGCGCCATGGTCGGGCAGATCCATGCTCAGCAGCAGCAGTTCCGGCGGATCCGCGGCAATGCGGTCCAGCAATCGCGTCGGGTCGGGTTCCGTCTGGAGCCGGAAAACGTCGCGATCCAGCATCAGCTCCGCGGTGCCGACGTAGAGCACACGGTAAGGCTCGGGTGGGCTTGTATCGAATAACGTGCGAAGCGCCGCGCCGAGATTTTCGAGGCGTACCGGGTCTGTCAGGAACCCGACCGCGCCAAGCTGGCCGGCGGCATAGCGCGGATCGAAGCCGCCCTGGCGGGCAAAGCCCACAAGCGGCATGGTGGCCGGTGACGGTCGGCGCAGTCGCTGGATGCATGCGGCGAGCTGGTCGATCGGCAATGTCGTATCGGCCAGGATGCCGCGCCAACGGGCCTGCGTCGGTGGATTTGCCGCCGGGTCGGCGGGATCGATGTCCACCGGTTGCAGGCCGAGCTGCCGCAGGCGGAGATGCAGATCGCCATGTGCCCTGGATGCGATGACCGCCAGGGACAGGTCGTTGTCGGAGGAAATAGCCGGCCGTGCGTGCCGTGCCATTTCATCCAGCCCCAACTGGACCATGCGTGCCTCGGCCGGACTGAGCTCGTGCCGTGCCTTGGCCAGCGGGGTGATGAATCGCTCAAGCGCCCGGGCTTCGTCGCCGATGTCGCCAAAGCCGAATGTCGCAGCCGAGCCGGCCAGCAGATGTAGCTCAGCGCGAATCGCTTCGAGCGCGGCGGAATTGTCCGCGTCGGATACGAGTTGGCGAGCCCGCGCGCGCATGGTTTCGATCTTATCCGGCAACGTCGCGCCATATTCGCCGCGCAGGCTGGTCAGCCGGTCGGCGAGCATCGTGCGGTCAATGGCGTGCATGGCGAGACCAGATGGCTTTGATTTGGTCGCAAATGCCCAGGGCATCGAACGGCTTGGCAATGATATCGGAGGCACCGATATCGCGCAGTCGCGCGGCATCGGCAAAGTCCTCGCGCACGCTCATCAGCACGACCGGTGTTTCCGCCACCGCGCCCGACGCGCGCAATCGTTGCAGGGT
>CAZNNJ010001022.1:0-1626 GCA_964574305.1 uncultured Rhodospirillales bacterium
GCCACGGCTCGGAAGGCGGCATCGAGGGCCTCCAGGCCTATTTCAACACAAAGCTCGTCTCTGCATCGACGGGGCTATGAGCCAAGCAGCGAGAGACGCTCGAACCCCGGCACATGGGCCGACGTCCCGCCATCCGCGATGAAATTCTGTCCGGTGATGTATCGGGCCGCATCCGAGGCGACGAAGGCTATCGTGTGGGCGATGTCGGGCGGTTCGCCCAGATAGGGCGTCAGCGTTTCCGCCGCGACGGCTTCCCGCAGGGCAGCCGGCAGATGTTCGGCGGCCGCGCGGGTCAGCGTCAGGCCGGGAGAGACGGCATTGCAGCGGATGCCCCGGCGTCCATGCGAAGTTGCGATCGATCGCGTCATCTGCAGCACCGCCGCCTTGGTGGCGCTGTACGCCGCCTGGACGACGTTGCCCTGAAGCGCCAGATTCGAGGCGACGTTGACGATGACGCCACTGCCCTGGCGGGTCATGATCGGCAGGCTGTGCTTGCAGCACAGCATCGTTCCCCGGACGTTGACGCGGAACGAGCGGTCCCACACCTCCACATCCATGGTTTCGACATCGCGGTCGCGCCGGCTCGTATCTTCCGACAGCTCGGCGGCGTTGTTCACGAGGATATCGAGCCGCCCCCACCGTGTGACGGTCATGGCAATGGCCGCGCGGATCGCTTCTTCGTCGCCCAGATCGAAGTGGAATGGCAACGCCGCGCCGGCCGGCAGGCGCGCAGCCAAATCCTCAGCGGCGGCGAAATTGAGATCGGCGAGCAGTATCTTCGCACCGCCGCCAGCGAATATCCGCGCCGTCTCCGAACCGATGCCGCCCGCGGCGCCGGTCAAAAGCACGACCTTCCCCGTAAAATCGTACACGCTGGCCTCCCATTCCCAGCCGTTCGCGCCTGATCGGCTTCAACGGCATAGTGAGAAGCGTAAAGTCTCGCTGAACAGCCCGGAAGAAGGCACATTTTTGTGCCGTGGTCTCTCCGTTCCCGTCGGAGAGCATATCTATTATATATCAATGATTTATGGTGGATCGAAGAAGATCCGAACTTCCATACTCAAATGCATCATGCCTTAAGGTACGACGCGGCGCCTATTCGGCAGCCGCCGGCATGGGCGGCGTGGCGTGGCCGCCTTCGCGCAGCTCGACCGTGTTCCCGCCCGGATCGACGACGATGATCACCGGCCCGCCGCGCTCGAACGGGACGCCCAGGGCTTCGAGGTGGCGTGCCGCGTCCTCGATGCTCTCCACCGTGTAGGCCGTGTGCGGGCCGATCGCGATCGGCTTGCGCTCGCGGCTCGGCGCCTGCTCCGCGCTCTCCAGGACGTGGATCTGAGTGTGCGTCACCGGGAAGTCGAGCCAGAAGCCCGGGATGGTCTCCTCCAGCTCCTTCGGGATCGCGCGCGGGACAGAAGCGATGCCGAGCACGTCGACATAGAAGCGGCGCATCTCCGCAAGCTGCGATGGCGTCGCGAGGCCGATGTGGTTGATGCCGGTGATCTTGATCATGAACGGCTCCTGTTCGCCGCTACTATACCGGAGCGTCGGCACAACGCCCAGAATTTCGCCGTCAGCGCGGCAGGTCGGAGCTTCCCATCAGGAACGCGTCGACTTCGCGCGCGC
>CAZNNJ010001023.1:0-1621 GCA_964574305.1 uncultured Rhodospirillales bacterium
CGGCAGGGGAGGATTCGGCGGAACCCGAACGTCGGGGGGCGGGTCCGGAAGCTGGAGGCGTTCTTCCAGGCGGATCGGCTCCCGAAAGAGCGGGCCGCCGCAGCTTCCATCCCGCATGCGACCGCTGTCATCGCTTATCAGGCCCTGCAGTCGATCATCGGCAGCGACCCCGACAGGCCCAAATTCATGTGGTCGGGCGATGCACCGCATAGCTGGTTCGGCGTGGATATCCCCTGGGCCTCTTATGGCTTCAACAACCAGGACGACATCTATCAGCTGACTGGGATCGACCCGCACGCCCGATACGAAATTTCCGGCCAATGGCGACCCGATCGGCCTGTGCAGATCCGGTTCGGGCTTTTCAAATCGGATACTGAGGAGCTTCCCGCCGGTCTGGATGGCGACAGCGTCGTTGCCGCAGACGACGGCACGTTCAAGATCACGGTCGACTCCGAGCCGGCGAACGGGCGGCCGAACCACATACAGTCGACGCCGGATACAGCCCATCTGATCGTGCGCAGCATGCTGTCCGACTGGGCAAAGCAAACGCCGCCCACGCTTTCCATCCGCAGGGTCACAGGGCCGCCCGTCCGCCAGCAGCCGAGCGACGCCGCGATCGCCGCGGATGCGATCGCGCGGGCCAGGACAATGACCCATGACTGGCTCGAAAAATACGGACCAAAGGCCTACCAGCCGCCCGCCAACACGGTTGCTCCGCCCTTCGGTCGGGTCGGCGGCTGGGGCTATATGTCGATGGGGCATTTCGATCTGGCGCCGGGTCAGGTGCTTGTCGTCACGCTCGATCCGTCTGGCGCCGCCTATGTCGGGTTCGAGCTTGGCGATGCCTGGGCCATTTCTCTGGAGTTCGTCCATCACACGTCGAGCCTCGCGAACGGCCAGGTTAGGCCTAACCGGGACGGTACGATCACCTACGTCATTGCCGTCAAGGACCCTGGAGTCCTCAACTGGCTGGACGCGGAAGGCTTGTCGAGCGCGACATTCGCCATCCGCTGGCAGAAGCTGGCGGCGAACGCGTCCCTGGCGCATGCAATCCGCTCCGTGGAACTGGTCAACCTCGCCGATCTGAAGGCGCATCTGCCGGCGGAAACGGCCTGGGTGACACCCGGCGAACGGAAGGCGCAGATCGAAGAGCGCGTGGCGAGCTGGAACCGGAGGCTGCAATGATCGCACGCGGTATCGGGACGCTGCTGCGCCAGCCGCTGCTGCGCCAGCCGCTGCTGCAGTTCCTGCTTGTCGGTGGCGCCGTTTTCGCCGTCGGCCGTGGGTGGGATGCCAGCCCGGGAAACGGGAACATCGTGATCGCGCAGCCGGCGATCGACCAGATGATCAGCACCTATCAGGGACAGTTCGGCGTGAAGCCGACCTCGCAGCAGCTGCAGGCGCTGATCGACCGGCATGTCGATGACGAGGTTCTTTATCGCGAGGGCGTGGCCCTGGGCGTCGACCGGGACGACGAGATCGTCCGGCGCCGCGTCGTGCAGAAAATGCGGTTCCTGACCGAGGATCGCACCATGGTCGGCGAACCGGACGAGGCGGCCCTCAGAGCTTTCCATCAGGCCCACCAAGAGCGGTAAACCCCACCGGCGCCGAACCCCTTTCA
>CAZNNJ010001024.1:0-1618 GCA_964574305.1 uncultured Rhodospirillales bacterium
CGCCGCCCGACGGGGCGGCCGCGCCGGAGGTGGCGCCCGAGCCCCCTCCGCCTCCGCCAGAGCCGACCAGCGTGACCCTGCCGCTGGCGGGTCCGCCGCGCGACCGGCCGCTGACCAAGGATTTTCCGCAGAAGGGCCGGATGATCCTGCAATCGACCCGGCCGCCGGTGCTGGAGACGGAGATGGAGGTGTTCGACAAGAGCCTCATCACCCCCAACGACCGCTTCTATGTCGAATGGCATTCGGGCACGGTGCCGACGGCGGTCAACACGCTGTTGTTCCGGCTCACCGTGCGCGGCAACGTCGCGCGCCCGCTGTCGCTGTCGATGGCCGACATCAAAGCGATGAAGAAGGTCGAGATCACGGCGATCGATCAGGCCGCCGGTAATTCACGCGGCCTGTTCCAGCCGCGTGTGCCTGGCATCCAATGGGGCCATGGGGCGATGGGCAACGCAAAATGGACCGGCGTGCCGCTGAGGGACATCCTGGACAAGGCGGGGATCAAGCCTGGCACCGTCCAGGTCCGCTTCAAAGGCCAGGCGAACCTGGTTCCCGGCGCACCCGAATACATGAAGTCGCTCGACTTGGTTCACGCCATGAACGGCGAGGTGATCGTCGCTTTCGCCATGAACGGCGAGCCGATGCCGATGCTGAACGGCTTCCCGCTGCGGCTGATCGTGCCCGGCTGGTACGGCAATTATTGGATCAAGGCGCTGACCGATATCGAGGCGCTCGCCGCGCCCGACCAGAATTACTGGATGACAGCGGCCGAGCGGGTGCCCGACAATCGCAATGCCAGCGTGGCGCCGGACGGCATGGGCTTCAACACCGTGGCGGTCTCGCGGATGGTCCCGCGCTCGTTCATCACCAACGTCGTGAACGGCGAGAAGATGGTGCCGGGCAAGCCGGCGCTGGTGCGCGGCATTGCCATGGGCGGGGACGACGGCGTCGCGCGGGTCGATTTCTCCAGCGACGGGGGCTTGAGCTGGATGCCGGCCAGGCTCGGCAAGGACAGCGGCAAGTACGGCTTCCGCCAGTGGGAGGCGCGCATCGCCCAGCCGGCGGCGGGCAAGATGGTACTGATGTCCCGCTGCACCTCGACCGCTGGCCAGACCCAGCCGACCACCGCCAACTGGAACCCGGAGGGCCTTGCCCGCAACGCGGTCGAGATGGTCCAGGTCACGGTCGCGAATCCGGAGGCGGAAGCCGATGCCCTTCAATAAGCTCCTGCTCGCCGGCACGTCCGCATGCTTCTCACTGGCCGTTGCGCTGATGCCGGCCGCTTTCGCGAAAGACAAGCACAAGGCCGCCGCACCGACGATCGGCGACACTGCCCGGATCGAGTTGCCGCCTGGCGACGAGGTGCTGCCTGACCGCCCGAATGCCGAGGCGGTGGATCGGAACTGCCTGTCCTGTCATTCCACCGAAACCATCCTCAACCAGCCGGCGCTGTCCCGCGACGTTTGGAAGGCCGAGATCGACAAGATGCGCACCGTCTACGGCGCTCAGTATGCCCCCGAGGCGGACGAAAGGATCTTGGCCTGCCCGACCACGCACAATTGACTCAGGCCGGACCGGTGGCGCAAGGCCGGAGGACTAGTTGGTGAGGGTTCCCGCC
>CAZNNJ010001025.1:0-1617 GCA_964574305.1 uncultured Rhodospirillales bacterium
TGGAGAAAATCCTCCCCGCCATCCGCCAATATGGCATAGAGGCGGACATGGGCCGGGTTCTGGCCCAGCAGCTTGGCCGTGACGATCTTGCGGTTCAGCCGCTGCTGCAGATCGTTGAACGGCATCACCGCGCCGTCGCGCACGACCAGCATCTCCCCATCCAGCACCGCGTCGAAATTCATCGCCGAGACGATTTCCGGGAAAACGCCGGTCACCTCGTCGCCCGAACGCGAATAGATCCGCCGCTCGAACGTGCCCAACCCCCGCGCCTTGCCGACGAGCTGGACGCGGATGCCGTCCCATTTCCATTCGGCGCGGTAATCGGCGGCATCGAGAACGTCCAGGTCCGGCGCCTCGAGCGGGTTGGCGAGCATCAGCGGGCGGAAGGCGGCGTGGTGATCGGGGTCGGGCCGCGCTCCCTGCCCCTCCAGCCATGAGAACAGCTCGGCATAGGGCGGCTCAAGCCCGTGCCAGACCTCCTCGATCTCGTTCACCTCGCGGCCGGCCCATTCGGCGAGCGCGGTCTTGGCCAGCCGGGCCGAAACGCCGATACGCAAGCCGCCGGTGATCAGCTTGATGAGCGCAAAGCGCTGGTCGGCGTTGCAGGCGTCGAGCCAGGCCTCGACCAGCTCCGGCGTCTCGCTGCGCTTGGCGGCGGCGATGTCGGCGATCACCTCGGAGAGGATCGGCGGGGCGCGGTTGGTAAGCTTGGGCGGCCAGATCAGCGCGACGGTCTCGGCGAAATCGCCGACATAGTCATAGGACCAGCCGAGCAGGTCCGCATCGACCCGAGTTCGGACCAGCTCGCGGATCATCGCCGGCTTGGCCGTCGGCAGGTCGAGATTGCCGGTCAGCGCCGCCAGCGCCCAGCCGCGATCCGGGTCCCCGGTCGTCGCGAAATAGTCGCTGAGCAGCCTGAGCTTGCCGTTGCGCGACGGCATGAAAACCAGCGCATCGATCAGGCGGGAAAAGAGGATCATGGGGCGGCGGGAACCATCGGACGATCTGGAATCACATCAGATGGTCATTGCCGCGCCGCCCGGCCAGTTTCCTACCTGTCGTCCTGGTTGCGCCTGGACGCGCCGGTCAGCCTTTCGAACAGGGTGAAGCTGCGCTTCGGCTCCGGCGCGGGCGGGGCGGAGGCCGGGATATAGACGCCGGCATCGATCGACAGCGGCCGGATCGTGGGCGTGGCCGGCACGACCGGCGGCGAGGCCTGGACGGGCACGGCGACGGGCTCTGGCTCTTCCGCCGGCGCCAGCGGCTCGGGTGTGGGGGCCGGCTTTTCGGCCGCCATGCCGCCCCGGATGACGTCGAACTGCGGCGGGCGCTGGGCCTGGCCCGGCGCATCCATGCCGGTGGCGACCACCGATACGCGGATCTTGCCGTCCATCGCCTGGTCGAAGGTCGACCCGAAGATGATATTGGCGTCGGGATCGACCTCGGCACGGACCCGGTTCACCACCTCATCCACCTCATGCAGCGACAGGTCCATGCCGGCGGTGATGTTGATCAGCATCGACCGTGCGCCCTTGAGCGAGACTTCGTCGAGCAGGGGGTTGGAGATCGCGGCATCGGCGGCGCGCGCGGCGCGTTCTTCTCCCAGCGCCTCGCCGG
>CAZNNJ010001026.1:0-1611 GCA_964574305.1 uncultured Rhodospirillales bacterium
GGAACCTTACGCTGGGTGGGAGCGTGGACGTGCCATCGGGCGGTGGAATCACAACCCAGGGCACCATGATCCTCGATGAAGGTGAGAACGGTAATTCGACCAACTTCTTCTGTGTCAAGAACAATGGCGTTTCAAAGCTGGAAATGCTAGGCGATCCCAACGGCGCGGCCGACTTCGACGGGGCTGTCGAGGCAAATTCGATCGACTACGCCGAGGCCTTCCTGATCGACGATCAGACTTTGACGCCTGGTGATCTAGTCAGCCTCAAGCCCAGCCGCCCCGAGCACGTCCAGAAGGCCGGCCACGCTTACGATCCGGCCTTGGTCGGGATCATCTCAGCCAATCCTGGATTCGTCACAGGCAACAGTTTCGAATCGCTGCGAAGGGCCGATCCTGTGTTGGCTGCCAAGGCGATTGAGGCTGCTAATAAGAAGGATTTTGCGACCGCGATTAGGTACAGGACCCAACTGGAACAGAAGAGATTCAAGATGCAGCGCCCCGTGGCTCTGCTCGGACGTCTTCCTGTAAATGTCGACGGGCGGTTCGGGGTGATCCGCCCTGGCGATCACCTGACTTCCAGCCCGATTCCGGGACATGCGATGTCCATGAAGAAGGCCGGTCGCTCGATCGGTATCGCGATCGAGGGCTGGACCGGCAAGGGCAGCGGGCAGATCCTGGCCTTCATCCAGCCGGGCTGGTACGGCGCCGAGGGTGCCCAGACGGCCGCGGCTGGCGACGACATGGCCGTCAGCGAGCCGGTCGAGGATGGCGATGTCCTGGTCGCCGACCGCGAGCGGCCTGGCCTGTTCCGCAGGGGCGGGTCCGAGGCTGACAGCGGTGTCGTCGGAATCGTGACGGGCGGCGGCACGGACAGGGCTTCCGTTGCCACGACCGGTACGGTGCTGTGCAAGGTCGACGCGACCTACGGGGCCATCCGGGTCGGCGACCTGCTGATGGCCTCCGCTACGCCTGGCCACGCGATGGTGTCCGCGGATGGCGTCCCCGGAACCATCATCGGCAAGGCTCTGGAGCCGCTGAAATCGGGACAGGGCAAGATCCGCGTCCTGGTCCTGATGCGCTGACGCCGGCCGCGTTCGAGTTCGAAGTGCTTTGCAGCCCCGCAGGGACGACCCCTTGCGGGGCTGCCTCTTTCTGGCTCTCGGACTTCCGACACCAACCTGCGCCTGACGCGGCGGCAAGGCTGCACCGGCCGATGTGCGGGCGAGTGGCGCGAGCGGACGCGAGCGACACGAGCGGACCCCAGACTCCGAGATTCACGCGGAAAGAGCGGAGTGTCGGTCGGAATCAGGGGCTGGCATCGGGCGGCTGCCGGGCTCCACTCCGGGCGCCCGCCGCGGCTCCAGAGGCCAGGAACCGTGCGAGGCACCCGACGTAGGGCCGCTGACGGTGCAGCCGAAGCCAGCGGATGGGCTCGGATCCGGCACCGAACGCGGTCTCGATGGCCTGACGCAGCGACGTCAGCCTCAGCGACTCGAAGCCGATGTCCCACAGGGTCAGCTGCGGCTGAACCGAGTCCAGCGGAATGATGGGCTCCACCTCGTGGATCAACGTGGCCAAGCCCCCGAAGGTGGCTCGCTCGCGCTCGTCGAG
>CAZNNJ010001027.1:0-1609 GCA_964574305.1 uncultured Rhodospirillales bacterium
CGCCGTTCTCGGTCGATTCGTCGAAGATCAATTCGGGCGACACCGCCTGGATGCTGACCTCCACCGCGCTCGTGCTGTTCATGACGATCCCGGGTCTGGCGCTGTTCTACGGCGGCATGGTCCGCAAGAAGAACGTGCTGGCCACGATCATGCAAAGCTTCGCCATCACCTGCCTGGTGACGGTGCTGTGGACCATCATCAGCTACAGCCTCGCTTTCCGGCCTGGACCTTCCGATGCGCTGTCGCCCTATATCGGCGGCCTCGACCGGCTGTTCCTGAAGAACATGGAAATCGACTCGATCAGCGATCTCGCCAAAACGATCCCTGAATCGGTCTATATGTGCTTCCAGATGACCTTCGCGATCATCACCCCGGCGCTGATCTGCGGCTCGTTCGCCGACCGCATGAAGTTCTCCGCCATGATGTGGTTCATGGCCGCCTGGAGCATTATCGTCTACGCCCCCATCGCCCACTGGGTCTGGGGTCCGGGCGGCTGGCTGGGCGCGCTGGGCGTGCTCGACTATGCCGGCGGCACCGTCGTCCACATCAATGCCGGCATCGCCGGCCTGGTGACCGCCCTGGTGCTGGGCAAGCGCAAGGGCTACCCGTCCGAGCCGATGCCGCCGCACAACCTGGTCCTCACCATGATCGGCGCCTCGCTGCTGTGGGTGGGCTGGTTCGGCTTCAACGCCGGTTCCGCGGTGACCTCGGGCGTCAATGCCGGCATGGCCATGGCCGTGACCCAGATCGCCACCGCCGCCGCCGGCCTCGGCTGGATGTTCGTCGAGTGGATGTTCAAGGGTAAGCCGTCGGTCCTGGGCATCTGCTCCGGCGCCGTCGCCGGCCTGGTGGCCATCACCCCGGCCTCGGGCTTCGTGGAGCCGGGCGGCGCGCTGGTGATCGGCTTCGTCGCCGGCGCCATCTGCTTCTGGTCTGCCACCAGCCTGAAGCACATGATGGGCTATGACGACAGCCTGGACGCCTTCGGCGTGCATGCCATCGGCGGCATCGTCGGCGCCATCCTCACCGGCGTCTTCGCCCGCGCCTCGGTCATCGCCGGCACCTCGACGATGCCCGACATGTCCAAGGGCGGCCTGATCGACGGCCATCCCGAGCAGGTGCTGACCCAGTTGATCGGCATCGGGTCGGTCATCGCCTTCGACGCGATCCTCTCCTTCATCATCCTCAAGGTGATCGATGTGGTGATCGGGCTGCGCGTCGACGAGGAGACCGAGATCGAGGGTCTCGATCTCGCCCTGCACGGGGAGGTTGTTCCCTAACGCGGTAGATGGGGAGGGCGGTGCCCGCGCCGGCCTCCCCACAACCGAAGCGAGCGCATTGATTATCAAATCGGCTGCGGCATCAACGAATTGGGATATGTCAGCGCGGCCACGGATTGGGAGTAATGAAATGAGAAAAAGCAATTTGCGCAAAGGCGCGACTGTCAGCGCGCTAGTGATTTCGTCGCTCCTGGGGGCGTCATCGCTCCTGGCCGTGACGGCGGCGAGTTCAACGACGGCCTATGCCGACGGCGCGATGGTTCCGCACAGCTACCTCGTCTTCTTCGACTTCAACAAGTCGAACCTGACCGAGGAAGCGGAGTCGGTGG
>CAZNNJ010001028.1:0-1609 GCA_964574305.1 uncultured Rhodospirillales bacterium
ATGACCGACAAGCCCCGGCCGTCGGCCGAAGGGGTCCGCAAGGGCGACTTCGCCCTCCAGCGGGCGGAAGCGGTAGTCCTCCACCGGCTGGGGCTCGACCTCCGCCTGCACCTGGCGCATTTCCTGGCGCAGCGCCTGAATCTGGCGGCGATATTCGGCCAGCCGCTCGGATGTATGTCTATAGTCCATCAGCGTCCTCCTTGTCGGTATCCGGCCGGGGCGCATCGACATCCAGCGCGATGAGGTGCTGCGCCAGAGTGTCGAACTGCGCCTGCCAGTATTTGCTGTAGCGGTTGATCCCCAGGGCGACGTCGGCGATCGGCCCGGCGTCGAGGCTGCATCGGCTGATCCGGCCGGTGCGGGCCTGCTTGACCAGCCCCGCGCGCACCAGCACCTGGATGTGGCGCGACACGGCCTGCAGCGAGATCGAGAACCCCGCCGCGATCTCCGAAACCAGCAGGTCGCCCCCGTCCAGCCGCTCGAGAATATCGCGGCGGACCGGATCGGACAGGGCAAAGAACACCCGGTCCAGACTGTCGGAGTCCGGGCTGCCCGCTGGCGTGAACGAGATGATGTTTGAATCAACCATGTGCCCTAATTATCAATCGATCAGTTGATTGTCAACAGATTGATTGATAGTTAAGTCATGAGCCAAGCCTTTCCTGGTCCGTCATTCCCGCGCAGGCGGGAATGACGGTGGGGAAGGAGGGAGTGTCTGGTCCCCTTACAGGAACCAGTGCTTCTCATAGACCAGCGTGAAGGCGACCAGCAGCATCGGTACCACCCAGGCGACGGCGGAGGGCAGCCTGGCGGCGATCTTGCTGGGGACGATCAGCGCGGCGATCAGGCCGGCGATCAGGGCGGTGGCGATCCAGCCGTAATACATCATCGTCGGGCCCGAGGTCTTGGCCGGCAGGGCTTCGAGGCTGACCCGGTTCAGCAGCGGGTAATAGCGGAACAGCGCCCAGTTGAAATTATAGGCCAGCACATAGGCAACGGTCGCGACGAGGGAGAAGACGGCGAGGCGGGCATGCGCGGTCATTGGCCGAACCCCTTGATATTATTGACGATGTGGCCGACCAGAAAGCCGTACCAGATGAACAGGGCGAGGATCGTGGTGATGATCTTGCGCGCGGTGGCGTGCTCGGCCGCCAGCGGCGTGCGCCAGTACAGCCAATAGGCCGGCAGCATGAACAGGCCGATGGCGATGAGATGTTCCTTGAGCTCGAAGACGCCATTGGCCACCGGCAGGTTGAGGTCCTCCAGCGCGGTGCGGATATCCAGCCGGTAGGGGGCATAGATGATGCCGCCCAGGATCGCCGCGGCGACATAGAGGACGATCATCGCATTGGTATAGGCCGCGCCGTTCACCGCCGCGTATCTGCCGATGAAACCCTTGGCCGGCGCCGGCGTGCGCCAGGTGCTGACCAGCTGATGGGTGATGCCGCCCAGCAGCGCCACCGCCAGCAGGCCGTGCAAGATCAATAAGGTCGTGAACATAAGCCTTCCCTCCCGCGGGGCCTTCGCGCGTGTCCCGGATCGTTAGACGCCAGCATGCGATTTTTCCTCAGGGCGGTCCTGAGAAATTTTTAAGTCCCCAGCCTGTTCA
>CAZNNJ010001029.1:0-1606 GCA_964574305.1 uncultured Rhodospirillales bacterium
GGTCAAGAACCCAGGGTTCCGGTTCTGGCGGAGTGGTTCCGCTGGTCTATGGACGGGCGCGGCGGACCGGCATTCTGATCTGGTACGGCGATTTTCAGGTCAGCCCGGTGGACTCGTCCGGCGGCAACGGCGGCAAGGGCGGCGATGGCGGTCACGGCTCGACGACCTATGACTACAAGGCGTCGTTCATCTTCGCGCTGGCCGAAGGCCCGCTCATGGACGTCCAGAATGTCTGGGCGAGCAAGAAAAAGCAGACCTTTTCGAATTCCGGCCTCAGCTTCGCCGACGGCCATCTCGGACAGCCCGATTGGGGCTATCTCGACACCAACCATGCCGACCAGGCGCTGGGCTATTCCGGCACTGGGACTGTCTATGTCGCGGCCTATGATCTGGGCCAATCGGCGCAGCTGCCGAACTTGTCCTATGAGGTTACCGGCCTGTTGTCGGGTGCCTATTCCGGCTCGGTCGATGCCGACCCGGCGGCGGTCATCACCGATGTCCTGACCAATGCGCGATATGGCGTCGGCTTCCCCGCGGCGCGGATTTCCTATCTCGGCTTCGTCAATTTCAGCAATTGGTGCCTGGCCAACGGCCTGGTGATCTCGCCGGTCTTCGATACCCAGTCGGATGCGGCCCGTCAGCTCAACGCCATCGTGCAAAGCTGCAACGCCGAATTCGTCTGGACCGGCACGGGCCTGACGATCGTGCCGTATGGCGACACGGATGTGTCGGGCAACGGCAAGAGCTACACCGCCCCCTCGACGGCGCTCTTCAGCCTGACCGACGACGATTTCCTGCACCAGGACAGCCAGGACCCGGTCCAGTGCTCGCGCGCCCGGCCGTCGGACCAGATGAACGCGGTCCGCTTCGAGTTCCTGGACCGGAACCATTCCTATAACGCCAATATCGTCGAGGCGAAGAACCAGGCGGCGATCGAAGCCTATGGCCTGCGCGGCGAACAGCCCGAGCAGATGCATCACTTCTGCGACGCCAATGCCGCCAAGCTGGCCGCGACTCTGAAGCTTCAGCGCCAGTCGGTGCGCAATGTCTACAGCTTCACGCTGGGCTGGCGCTACTGCCTGCTCGACCCGATGGACATCGTCGAGATCACGGACGCCAACCTGGGACTGAACCAGCAATGGGTTCGCATCCTGTCGCTGGAAGAGGACGACAACGGCAACATCAAGGTGACGGCCGAGGAATATCTCGGCGGCTCCGGCGGCGCGCCGCTCTATGATTTCGAGCCCGGCTCGCCTTATGACGCCGACTACAATGTCGCCCCGGGCGACGTCACGGCGTCCCTGATCTTCGAACCGCCGGCGGCAATGCTGGCAGCCCGGTCGAAAAACGTGCCGCAGATCATGATCGCGGCCTGCGGCGGCGCCAACTGGGGCGGCTGCGAGGTCCATCTGTCGCTCGACAATGCGACCTATAAACGGGTCGGCTTCCTCCGGGCCCCTGCCCGCATGGGATATCTGACAGCCAATCTGGCGACCAGCTGCACCACTCCCGACACCACGCATACCCTGGCCGTCCATCTCAGCATCAGTTGCGGGGGCTCTGGTACCTCGCCAACCCCGGGCCACGCCGCCACCTATACGCAGCT
>CAZNNJ010001030.1:0-1599 GCA_964574305.1 uncultured Rhodospirillales bacterium
GGGCCAAAATCCGGAGGGGTCAGCCGGGCCCGTTGGAGGCCCCAGGAACAAATTGGGAATACAACGATGTTCGCGTCAACCGGCTCAGCTTGGCATTGTTGCGACTGTGCAGACGGCCGCTGCCGGAGGTCTTTGCCGAGGCTGTCATGGGTCCGATCGGCGCCTCAGCGAATTGGCGATGGGAAGGCTATCGCAATTCCACCCTCGTGATCGACGGCCGACCGATGGTCTCGGTCCCTGGCGGAGCTTTCTGAACGGGCTCGGGCTGAAACGCAGGCTCGGGCGCGGGCGGCGGCGGCTCGACCTCGAATGAGACTTCAGGGCCATAAATCCCCAGCCGCACGGTTAACGCGGGATCGACCGGCGCTCGATCCACCCTGCGATCACCGATCCAGACGCCGTTGCTGCTCTGCAGGTCACGCACCCACCACTGACCGTTCTCAAAGGTCACTTCCGCGTGGTTGCGGCTGACGTGTTCATCCTTGATGCATACGTCGCGCTCCTCCACGCGGCCGATGCGAAACGGCTTATCGAAGGTGAACTCCCGCCGGTCAGCCGCATTGGGGCCGACCCGGACGCGCAGAACAGGGGTCATGGACTTCCTTCATTAAAGCACCACCGGCGCACGCCGAGTCTGCGTCAGCTTACGTTGCCGGCGGCGAAAACCATCGACGGCTGAGCTGCATCGGAGACATTCTCGTCAATTTGGATGGTGAAATCGCCGAAGGTCTTCGTAACGTTAAAAGCGCCTTGCCAGATGCGCGCATAGCTCTTGCCTGAGTCGGCCGGTCGGCTGACGCCGGGCACGAAGTGGCCGCTGCCGGAGACCCAGAACGAGATCCGGTCGGCCGGAAACTCGGCATTGGCGGAGCTGCGCAACGCGTCTGCATTTTTGAGGTGACAATAGATGCCGGGCGCGAAGCCGGCGCCCACGAACTGCGACAGCCAGCCGCGCATGTATTCGAACATTCCGTCGGGAATGGCGCTCATCGGCTCGATATCGAGGTAGATCACGGCACCCGGAGAGAATCCTTCGTCCCCGGTCTTTTGAAGGGCATCAAGCGCGTCGGCGACACCGGCGGCCCGACTGAGCGCTCCCGACGAGCACGGGCCTTCAGCCTGCCGTCCGACGTATAGGACGGCGATTCCCCAGCCCATCTGTTCCAGAGTGGGGCGCGTGCCCATCCAGGAGGCCCCCGGGTGGCAGCGCGTTTTCAAATAGTAGCCGACGAATGAATACGGCGACGCATCTTTCCAGGCTTGCATGGCATCGTTGCCCGGATATTTTGATGTATCAAAACCGGCAAACGGCCCGATTTGGGAAAGCTCCGGCATGGCACCTCCTCTGTTGAGTATGCACGTTAATTAAGTGCGGGAAAGGTTCCGGGCGTTACAACCCGACGTTACAGGCGACGCCGCGCCTTGGCTTCGGCGCCGTTCAAGTTTGCGATCAAGCCCACTACTCTTCCATCCTCGTCCTTCACGAACTCGATCCACCGTGAAACGCGGCCCTCTTCGTAGAATTTGGTTTCGGATTGAGGAACCATTCGCGCTTCCGCCTGTCCCGGGGGCTGAGTGAAGAGTTGCCCATCGTTGTAA
>CAZNNJ010001031.1:0-1598 GCA_964574305.1 uncultured Rhodospirillales bacterium
TCGGTGATGCTGGCGGCCGGTCTGGTCGCCCGCAATGCGCTCAAGAAGGGCCTGAAGGTGAAGCCGTGGGTGAAGACCTCGCTCGCCCCGGGCAGCCAGGTGGTGACGGAATATTACAAGGTGTCCGGCCTGCAAGCCGACCTCGACGCGCTGGGCTTCAACCTGGTGGGGTATGGCTGCACCACCTGCATCGGCAATTCCGGCCCGCTGCCCGAGGCGGTCGGCAATGCCGTCGTCGAGAACAACCTGGTCGTCGGCGCGGTGCTGTCGGGCAATCGCAATTTCGAGGCCCGCATTCACCAGGACGTGCGCGCCAACTATCTGGCCTCCCCGCCGCTGGTCGTCGCCTATGCGATCGCCGGCTCGATGATGATCGACATCACCAAGGACCCGCTGGGTATCGGCAGCGACGGCCAGCCGGTCTATCTGCGCGACATCTGGCCGACCAATCATGAGGTCGCCGACGTGGTCGCCAAGTCCGTCTCGCGTGAGATGTTCATCGGCCGCTACAGCGACGTGTTCAAAGGGCCGAAGGAGTGGCAAGCGGTTCAGTTCGCCGAGGGCCAGACCTACAAATGGGACATGGGCTCCACCTATGTGCAGGAGCCGCCGTTCTTCCAGACGATGAGCCCCGACCCTTCGCCGATCAGCGACATCAAGCAGGCCCGCCTGCTGGCGCTGCTGGGCGACAGCATCACCACCGACCATATCTCCCCCGCCGGCAACATCAAGAAGGCCGGTCCCGCCGGTACCTACCTGCTGGAGCACCAGGTGCGGCCGGAGGAGTTCAACTCCTACGGCTCGCGCCGCGGCAACCATGAAGTGATGATGCGCGGCACCTTCGCCAACACGCGCATCAAGAACGAGGTGGCCCCCGGCACCGAAGGTGGTGTGACCCGCCACATGCCCGACGGCGAGGTCATGTCGATCTATGACGCCTCGATGAAGTACATCGCCGAAGGCACGCCGCTGATCGTCGTCGCCGGCAAGGAATACGGCACCGGCTCCAGCCGCGACTGGGCGGCCAAGGGCACCAAGCTCTTGGGCGTTTCCGCCGTGATCGCCGAGAGCTTCGAGCGCATCCACCGTTCCAACCTGGTCGGCATGGGCGTCCTGCCGCTCCAGTTCAAGGAAGGCACGGACCGCAAGACGCTGGCCCTGGACGGCACCGAGACGTTCGACCTCCTGGGCTTCGCCGACACGCTGAAGCCGCGCATGGACATCGCGCTCACCATCCATCGCGCCGACGGCAAGGTGGAGGTCGTGCCGCTGACCTGCCGCATCGATACGCTGGATGAGGTCGACTACTACAAGAACGGCGGCATCCTTCAGTATGTGCTGCGCAACATGCTGAAGGCGGCCTGATCGGCTGAAACGAGGCGGAGGTCCGGATGGAGAAACGGCCGCATAAGCCGGGTTCCTGGACCCTCCGCCTGACGCTGATCGCGATCGTCCTTTCGGCGATCCTCGGCTGGGCGGTTTCGGTGTCGCCCGGCGGGCTGGACGGCCGGGATGTGGCCCGCGCCTGGCCGCCCTCGATCCTGCTGATCCGGCTGGTAATGCGGCCTCCCCTCTCGACCCCCACATTGGGCCGAGTG
>CAZNNJ010001032.1:0-1588 GCA_964574305.1 uncultured Rhodospirillales bacterium
ATTGCATTCGGTCCCGCCCATATGGCGCGGGCGGAGCCCGGCCGCTATAGAATGGCTACCCCGGCAGGCCGACCGTCATGCCGCCTTTTTGGATAAGCGGACTGACGCATGCAGAGCCGTTGGAACGATAGCGAAGCCCGATCCCTGACAGCGCGATATGCCGAAAGCGGTGTCGGCGAGGACCTGGCGCTCAGAGTCTACACATCCCGCCTGCTGGGCCAGGACCCGAGCCTGGTGCTGCATGGCGGCGGCAACACCTCGGTCAAGACCCGGACGCGCGACCTTTCCGGCGAGGAGACCGACGTACTGTGCGTCAAGGGCAGCGGCTGGGACATGGGCAATATCGAGCCCCAAGGCCTGCCCGCCGTGCGGATGGCGCCGCTCCTGAAGCTCCGCGCCCGCGAAACGCTGCCGGACGAAGACATGGTGCGGCACCAGCGCGCCTATCTGCTGGACCCCGGCGCCCCCAACCCATCGGTCGAGACGCTGCTGCACGCCTTCCTGCCGCATAAATTCATCGACCATACCCACTCCACCGCGGTGCTGAGCATCGCCGACCAGCCGAACGCGGTGGAGCTGTGCGGCGAGATCTACGGCAACCGGATGGGGCTGGTGCCCTACATCATGCCGGGCTTCGCGCTGGCCAGGAAAGCCGCGGAGGTGTTCGAGCAAGACACGTCGGTCGAGGGGCTGATCCTTCTCAAGCACGGCATCTTCACCTTCGGCGAGACCGCCCGCGAAGCCTATGAGCGGATGACCCAGATGGTCTCGCTGGCCGAGGCGCGGCTGCAGAAGGGCCGCAAATCGGTGTTCGTGCCGGCCGCCCTGATCGCCGAGCCCGCGCCGCTGGCGGCGGTCGCGCCGATCCTGCGCGGCGCCGCGAGCATCCGCGAGGGGGACGATTGGCGGCGCATGGTGCTGGAGTTCCGCACCTCTGCCGCCATCCTGAATTATGTGAACGGCGCCGAGGTCAGCCGCTATGCCACGCAGGGCGTGGTGACGCCGGACCATACGATCCGCACCAAGAATTTCCCGCTGGTCGTACCCGCCGCCGGCGAGCATGCCGTGTTCCGTACGGCAGCCCGCGAGGCGGCTGAACGATTCATTGCAGATTACCAAGCCTATTTCGTGCGCAACAACGCAGGCCAGGCGACGCCGAAGAAGCCGTTGGACCCGTTGCCGCGGGTGATCCTGGCGCCGGGCCTTGGCCTGTTCGGGCTGGGGCGCAGCAAGAAGGATGCGGCGATCGCCGCCGATATCGCCGAGAACACGGTGGCGACGATCACCGATGCCGAGGCGATCGGCCGGTTCGAGGCGCTGCCCGAGTCCGATCTGTTCGAGATGGAATATTGGTCGCTGGAGCAGGCCAAGCTGGGCGCAGCCAAGGAAAAGCCGCTGGCCGGCCAGATCGCAGTCGTCACTGGCGGGGCCGGGGCGATCGGCGCGGCGCCAGCCAGGCTCTTCAAGGGCAACGGCGCCGAACTTGCGGGGCTGGACCTGGATGGAGAAACCGCCGCAAAAACCGGCAAAGGACTGGGGGGGAGGAGCCTTGGCCTTGCCTTCGCAGGTGCCTACCCACCCTCTGTTG
>CAZNNJ010001033.1:0-1580 GCA_964574305.1 uncultured Rhodospirillales bacterium
GCGGCATTGCAGGCCACGATTGCCGTGACGGTGGTCTTCAATCTGGGGCCGCAGCGCAAGCATCTGGAAATCGGCGCCAGCTTTGCGATCCCCGAGCGGCTGCGCCTGCTCGGCCGGCTGCTGACCCGCCCGATGTGCCTGCTGACCTACGGTCTCCAGATGACAGGTGTCGTGCCGCTGGTGGCGATCACCACCATCATGGCGGTATTCCTGGTCAACAATCTGGGTTTTCCCTCGACCGACCTCTCCCTGCTTTATCTGGTCGGCGGTGGCGCGAACATCGTCTCGGCGCGCTTCCTGGTCGGCCCGTCCATCGACCGGCTGGGCGCCGGCATCGTCTCGCTGGCCTCGACGGTGCTCATGACCGCGGCGATCCTGATGGGCTATATGGGTTACGATCCCGGCCTGCCGCTGGTCGTCGTGTTCGCCCTGTTCTTCATCACCAGCTCGGCCCGGCTGATCGTCACCCAGACGACCTCGATGCGGATTCCGAGGCCGGAGGAGCGGGCCGGTTTCCAGTCCCTCTCCTCATCGATCCAAGCCGCCGTGATGGGCCTTTCCGCGCTTTCGACCCGCTATCTGCTCGGCAGCACGCCGGATGGCAAGCTGACCGGCATCGTGCCCTTCGCGATCGGCGTGATCGCGGTCGGCTGGATCTATCCGTTCCTGGTCCACCGGCTGGACGGTATGCTCGCCCGGCGGGATAGAGAGGAGAAGGCAGCAGTCGCAGCGCTGACGGAATAGAATTCGTAGGGTGGGCTGAGCACGGCGAAGCCCACCGTCGCGCGCGATGGATGGCGGGCTTCGCTGTGCTCAGCCCACCCTACGGCAGCAGCTGCCGCAGCCGGTACACCAACTCCAGCGCATCCCGTGGCGTC
The DNA here is from genome assembly GCA_964574305.1 of uncultured Rhodospirillales bacterium. Lineage (GTDB taxonomy): Bacteria > Pseudomonadota > Alphaproteobacteria > BOG-932 > Roseiterribacteraceae > BOG-932. The sequence continues at coordinate 879 of CAZNNJ010001033.1, forward strand.
AGCGCATCGGGGTCGGTCCCAGCCAGCGCATCGCCCAGCGGTTCCAGCGGCGAGGGCTCCTTGACCGTGACCGGGGGCACCGGTGGGGCGGCGCTGAAGAGGGGTAGGTCGTCGATCGGCTTTTTCAGGCTGCGGGAATCGCCGTTGGTCTCGATCAGGTGCAGCACCGCCTCGGCCCGGCGGATCACAGGCCCGGGCAGGCCGGCCAGCCGGGCGACATGGATGCCGTAGGATCGCTCGGCCGCGCCGGGCACGACCGCGTGCAGGAAGACGATGTCGCCCTGCCACTCCTTGATCGCCATCGTATGGCAGGAAAGGGCGGCCAGCGATTTCTCCAGCGCCGTCAGCTCGTGATAGTGCGTGGCGAACAGGGCACGGCAGCGGACTTGGTCGTGCAGGTGCTCGACCGTCGCCCAGGCAATCGACACGCCGTCATAGGTCGCGGTGCCGCGGCCGATCTCGTCGAGGATCACGAGCGAGCGTGGGCTGGCCTGGTTCAGGATCGCCGCCGTCTCCACCATCTCGACCATGAAGGTCGAGCGGCCGCGCGCCAGATCGTCGGCCGCGCCGACGCGGCTGAACAGGCGATCGACGAGGCCGAGATGCGCCTCTTTCGCCGGCACGAAGGAGCCAGCCTGCGCGAGAATCGCGATCAGCGCGTTCTGGCGCAGGAAGGTCGACTTGCCGGCCATGTTGGGGCCG
>CAZNNJ010001034.1:0-1579 GCA_964574305.1 uncultured Rhodospirillales bacterium
GCTCGATCCTGCACAAACCGCGCCTCCGCCGACCGCGGCGGAGATCCGCAAGGCGCTCGCGAAAACCTCCGCGGCGCTGCGCACGGTCGTGCCGGCCGGCGAGGCCAATGCGCCCGAGGCGCGGCTGGCCGATCTGTTCGACAAGGCCGCGGCCTCGTCCGACGCGGTGCTCGACCGAATCCAGACCGTCCTGTTGAGCGGCCTGGTCGACCAGTTCCGCCAGCTCCGCCTGACCTTGTCGGCAACGACCGTGACCATGGCCGACCTGCCGCCGGACCTCGTCCGCGCCTGGGTCGCGCCCGACGGCTCGGCGCGGGCGGAAATCTTCCCGGCCGGCAATGCCAACGACAATGACGTGCTGCGCAAGTTCGTCGCCGCCGTGCAAGCGGTGGTACCGGATGCAACCGGCACGCCGGTCTCGATCCAGCAATCGAGCAAAACCATCGTCGATGCCTTCATAAGGGCCGGCGCTCTGGCAACTGCCGGTATCACGATCCTGCTCGCGATCACGCTGCGGCGGTTCCATGATGTGGTCATGGCGCTGATCCCGCTGCTGCTCGCGGCCCTGTTCACCCTGGCGACGACCGTGGTCATCGGCATGCCGCTCAACTTTGCCAATATCATTGCCCTGCCGCTGCTGCTTGGCATAGGCGTGGCGTTCGACATCTACTTCGTCATGAACTGGCGCGCCGGCCGGCCCAACCCGCTTCAGTCCGGCACCGCGCGGGCGATCGTGTTCAGCGCGCTGACGACCGCATCGGCTTTCGGCAGCCTCGTCCTGTCTTCCCATCCCGGCACCTCCGAAATGGGCAGGCTGCTGTCGATCGAGGTGTTCTACACGCTGGTCTGCGTGCTGCTGATCATGCCGTCGCTGCTGGGGGCGCCGAAACAGCGGCCGCGGCCCGAAAAGATAGCCGCGGTTCGGTCATCCGAGCCCGATCTGGGACTTGGGCGACGCGCCGGCGAAGCGCACTAAGGTCACCTCATTGTCGATCAGCGCTTGGCGCACGCTGGGGCTCAGCAGGGCCGCCCGCTCCTCCCGGTATCGATCGCCGGGGACACCGCGCCTGATTTCGGCCGCATCGGCATTCGCCGGGTGGCTGTAGAGCTCGCTCAGCCCTTCGGGCAGGTGCGGAATCAGCTTCAGCAGCCGCTCCTCCGTCATCGCGCCGCTCCAGGCCAGGCCGAAGACATTGTCGTTCTGCGCCAGCTTGGCCCGCTTCGCCCGCCGGCGCATCAGGCGCAGGACCGGGCCCAGCCGCGACTTGGGGATGTTCGTGCCCGGCTCGGCCGCCATCAGGATATGGCGCGGTTCGTCGGGGATGCGCATTGCCAGCATGCCGTAACGCCGGCCGATGCTGATGATCATCGCCGTGACGGTCGGGTGGAAATGCAGGTGCTTGTGGGCGTTGACATGGTCCAGCACCAGCCCGGTCGCGGCAAAGGCCTGGAACTGCGCGTTGATCTCACGCGCCAGCTGCAGCCGGACCAGCGGGTTGAAGAACCAGCGGATGCCCGATCCGACCAGGTCGTTGCGGAACCGCCCCTCGTGGTCGATCAGGCCGCGCACTTGGGCCCG
>CAZNNJ010001035.1:0-1568 GCA_964574305.1 uncultured Rhodospirillales bacterium
GGTGGTCTCTTCCTCCACTTCCACGTCGGCGACGCTGGACATCGGGACCGTCTGTCCGGTTGGCGAAGTCAGCAGCAGCGTTTTGAGCTGATCCGTTGATTGCCGGTATTGCCGCGGAAAGCGCACGCGAACGCCGACCAGGCGGTCGCCCCGGATCATGTCGGAGGCAAGCTCACCATCCAGCATGGCCGCCTGCAAGTCGGCGATGTCCTTCACTCCAAATCCCGCCAGGCGCGCCTTTTCGGGATCGACGCGAAAGTTTACCGACGGTCCGATGACCACCGTGCGGTTCACGACGTCGACGACGCCTCTGACCTTGGGGAGCCACTGTTCGATCGCCTTAGCCACGGCCTGAAACGTCGCCGGACTGTCGTGATAGACCTTGATCTCGATCGGCTGCGGCGACCAGGCCAGGTCGCCGATCAGGTCTTCCAGAATGTGAGGGAACTCGACCTCGATCGCCGGCTCCGACCCGACGATCTTCTTGCGCAGCTCTGAAGTCACTTCTTCGAGCGAGCGCGAACGGTCGCGCTTCAGCTTGACGAGGAAGTCGCCCGTGTTGGGCTCGGCGATAGCCAGCGCCAGCCGCGCGCCGGTGCGCCGCGAATAGCTCTCGATTTCCGGTGTCTCACGGAGATACTGCTCGATGTGAGTGAGGATGCGGTCGGATTCCTGGAGCGACGTGCCGGACGGCGTGATGTAATCCAGCACGAACGCGCCTTCGTCCATCTCGGGCAGAAACCCGCTGCCGAGCTGGAAATAGAGTCCAACCATGCCCGCGGCCAGCATCCCGGCGCCGGCCAGCACCGCGCCGGGATGGAACAAGGACCAGTGCAGCGCGGCCTCGTAGCGCGTGGTGAGCCCGCGCAGCACGCGGCCTTCTCCGCTTTGTTCGGCGCGCTCCAAGTCGGTTTCCACAGGTCCCGCCGGACGCCGGAACAGCACGGCCGCCAGCACGGGCGTAAAGAAGATAGCCAGGAAGAGCGACGCGATCAGCGCCGTCACCATGGTCAACGCCAGGGCCCGGAAGAACACGCCTGTGATGCCGCTGAGAAATACCAGCGGCGCGAAGACTACGATCGGTGTCAACGTGGACGCAATGAGAGCCGGAGTCAGCTCGACGATGGCGTTGCGCGAGGCTTCCCACGGGGATTGGCCCGTGGAGAGATGCACGACGATGTTTTCCACCATCACGATGGCGTCGTCGATTACTACGCCGATGCAGGCAGCGAGGCCGCCCAGCGTCATCAGGTTGAAGCTCATGTTGAACAACCGCATGAAGACGATGGCGGTCAGCACCGCCAGCGGAATCACCAGCGCGGTGACAAGAGTGGTGCGCCAGCTCTTGAGGAACAGCATCAGCACGATCACCGAAAGGCACAGGCCGATGAGGATGCTCTCGGTGACGCCGGAAATGGAGTCCCGCACCAGGATGGACTGGTCGTAGAAAGTGGAGAGCTCGACGACGGGTGGAACCGTCTTGCGGATTTCGGCCAGCTCCGCATTCACCGCGTCGGAGAGTTCGAAGGCGTTTCCAATCGGATCTCACCGCCCGTTACCACGCCCAG
>CAZNNJ010001036.1:0-1566 GCA_964574305.1 uncultured Rhodospirillales bacterium
CCCTCACCCGGATCGCCTTGCGATCCGACCTCTCCCCGCTGGGGCGAGGTCAAGAAAGGCGCGACGATACGGAGGATATGGCCGGCATCAGCCTGAGCCAGATAGACACCGCCATCGGGCGCGGCCAGCATCGCCGTCACGCCTTCGACAGGCAGGATCGTCCGCCGGCTCCACGCCCCCGGCTCACCCGTAACCAGCACCAACCCAGCATCGTAGTCGGCCACGAGAATCCCGGCGGGCACTTCCAGCGCCTGGTACGGAAACCCGAACCCACCGATCGTCTCCACCCGTTCCAACGTCCGCAGGTCGCGCAGCTCGACCGAGCGGGTGCGCAGGCTGGAGAGCAAAACGAAGCGATCCCCGACGCTGACGGCGGACGGAATATTGTTGTCCCCGCCGCCGCGCCTTGCGACCTCACGGAGTTCGCCACTGGCGGTGTCCACGATGCGGTAGGCGTATTGATCAGCGATGTGCAGCACCTCGCGCCCATCCCGCATCTCCAGCGCGATACCGCCGGGCATGCTGAGCGTGCCGCGCACGACATCGCGGACCAACCCAGTGTCGGGGTCGAAGCGCTGGATCGAGTTGTCGGCCATGTTGGTGACATAGACGCGGCCCTGCGCGTCCAAGGCAAGATTGTCGATCGACGGGCTGAGCGCCACGCTCCGGACGGTGCGGCCGGTTTCGCGGTCGAGGTTGAACAGGCGGCCGAGGCCGGCATCGGCCAGCCAGAGAGTGCCGTCGGGCCCGATCTTGACCGCGCTGGGCCGCATGAAGCCGTCGGCCAGCACGGTCAGCTCCGGTCTGTCGACATCGATCCGCGCCACCTGGCCCTTGAACCAGAGCGGGCCGTAGAGCTTGTCGTCCGGGCCGAACTCATTGCCGTTGAGCCCGCCGATATTCTCCAAAATCATTCTAGGCGGCCCCCCGCCCACGGGGTCGATCTCGTAGAGCGCATCGCCGAGGAAGACGCTGGAGGCGTAGAGACGAGGCCCGCGGAAGGCTATGCCGTTGATGCCCGGCAGGCCGGTCGCCACGGGGCGCACCGGCTGATCGGCGGCCTTGGCGAAGACAGTACCGCTGTCGGGCGCGGTCCAGTAGAGCGTGCCGTCCGGCGCGAAGGCGACGTCGTCGGCGTCGCCGTGCGGCGGGCCGATGGCGAGGCTCACCGCACCGGTCTGGGGATCGACGCGGTAGATGCTCTGCTTGGCCAGGCTGCCGACATAGATCGCGCCATCGGGGCCGAAGCGCAGGCCATGGACGCCGTTGAACGGCGACCCCGGCACCAGCTGGTCGACCTCGTATCCGGGCGCAGTGATTGCCAAGGGCTATATCCCCTTGAACACCGGGTCGCGCTTGTCGCGGAAGGCGTGCGCGGCCTCGCGGTGGTCTTCGGTGAGGTGGGTCAGGGTCTCGAGGCCCAGATGGGCGTCGAGCAAGTCCTTCACCATCCGGTTGCGCTGGAGGGCCAGCGCCCGCTTGGTGGCGTAAAGCGCCGGCAGCGGGCCTGAGGCCAGGCGTTCGGCCAGGGCGAAGACCTTGGCGTCGAGCTCCTCCGCCGGCACG
>CAZNNJ010001037.1:0-599 GCA_964574305.1 uncultured Rhodospirillales bacterium
GGCTGGGCAACCGCAACCCGGTGGTCATCCATTTCGCGAGCATGTCGCCCCGCCCGGGCGGGGAGCGGATCGCCTGCGACCTGGCCTGGATCGGCGCCAGCGTGCTGGGTAAGCGGGTGCTGCTGCTGACCTCGCTGACCTTGCCCGCGGCCGAAGAGCCTGCCGATAAGCCGGCCAAGCCCCCGAGCTTCAACCTCGGCAGCTGGAACGAGGAGTTCGTGAAGCTGGCGGGATACGAGGCCTATCTGGGCAGCCTGCGCGGCTGGCGCCTGCCGTCCGGCACGTTGGTGCCGTCGCTCGAGATCGACCGGCATCTCAACGAGCTGTCGCTCTATTTCGACATGGTGATCATCGCCCCGCCCCCCTTCGACCAGGACCCGCTGGGAACGGTGCTGGCGCGCCATGTCGACGGCAACATCATGGTCATCGAGGCCGAGCAGACCCGCCGCTATGCCGTCATCCGGATGCGCGAGATCCTGACCCGATCGGGCCAGCCGATCATCGGCGCGGTGGTGGCCGGGCAGACGAACTACCTTGCGCACTGGCTGGCCAAACTCATCCGGATCCCGTCCACCTCCCATAAGCAATTCCCACCCATG
>CAZNNJ010001037.1:609-1566 GCA_964574305.1 uncultured Rhodospirillales bacterium
GCTGGCTGGCCAAACTCATCTGATGCACGTCCTCATCGCTAACAACATCTACCCGCCGATCCAGGCGGGCGGAGCGGAGCTGATCGTTGCCTATCTGGCCGAGGAGCTGGTCCGGCGCGGCCACCGCGTGACGGTGGTCTCGACCTGCGGCCCGGAGATGGAGCCCTACCCGACCGAGATGCGGAACGGCGTCGAGGTGATCCGTTTCTTCCCGCCCAATGTCTACTGGTCGTTCGAGCGCGACCGGGCGCCGGGGATGAAGAAATGGCTGTGGCATGCGCGCGACGCCTGGAACCGCAGGGCCGGGCAGCGGCTCAAAGCCATCCTCGACCGGTCGCGGCCGGACATCATGCACACGCATCTCATCGACGGCATGTCGGCGGCGATCTGGCGGCGCGCCCATGTTCGGGGCATTCCGGTCATCCATACCGCGCACGATTATCACCTGCTGTGCCCGCGCGCCTTCATGCTGACCGGCGACTGGAAGCTGTGCCTGCGCCCGTCTGCCAAATGCCGCCTCTACCGCAACTGGCATCTGGCGACGACGCGCTATGTCGACCTGTTCACCAGCCCGTCGCGTTTCCTGCTCGACAAGCATATCGCGGCGGGCCTCCCGGCCAGGCGGCACGCGGTCGTCGCCAACGGCATCCCCCAGCCGCAGGAGGTCGACCGCGTGCGGACTGCACGGGGGCCGCAGAGCGTGAAGCGCTTCCTGATGCTGAGCCGCCTGACAGTTGAGAAAGGCGTCGATGTGGTGCTGGACGCGGTGGCGCGGCTGCCCGAAGGGACCGAGATCAAGGTTGCCATCGCCGGCAAGGGGCCGATGGAAGAGCACGTGCGCGCGGCCGCGGCGCGCGATCCGCGCATCGAGTATCTGGGCTATGTCGCCGGCGACGACAAGCTTCGCGCCCTGACCGAGGCCAGCTGGCTGCTGCTGCCGTCGCTCTGGTACGAGAA
>CAZNNJ010001038.1:0-1562 GCA_964574305.1 uncultured Rhodospirillales bacterium
TGGTGATCACCGAGCTCGCCGTCTTCACGCTCCGCCGCGGCGACCCGACCGGCCTGACCCTGATCGAGCTCGCCGACGGCGTCACCCTCGACGAGGTCAAGGCAAAGACCGACGCGAACTATACGGTCGCGCTGAAATAGGGCAACGGTCAGCTAACCTGTGAGCACTACAACGATAACCCGCCCGCGATATCTAACACTCGGACGGGTTCAGGTAGCGATGCTATCCCTAATCGGCTGATGGCATTTCCCGGTTGTTGGCGGATTTGGCGCGCTCCCGACCTCGCTTCCTGCCTCAGAGACCCGCATCGATACGGTCGGTAAAGCCGCCGTGGGTGACCGATCGTGATTTCTCGAGGAATTCATGCGGGAAGCCGAGCGGTATCCGGCTGACATTGTCCAGGAGCATCATCTGTTCGGGGGTGAGCCTCAGGTCCAGGCAGCCCAGATTGTCCTCGATCTGCGCGGCGGTGCGTGCGCCGAGGATCGGCAGTGCGTGCCGGGCGCGGAGCCATGCCAGAGCCACCTGACCCTGGCTCGCGCCGAGCTCGCCCGCCACCTCGCCCACCGCCTGGACGATTGCGGTCTCCCGGTCGGCCCCGGGCGCGCGCATCGCCGTCTTGTCCAGGCGCCGCTGCCGATCCGGCTGGCCGGGCTCGGTATATTTGCCGGTCAGGATGCCTGAGGCGAGCGGCGACCAGGCGATGACGGAAAGATCGAACGCCCGGGCCATCGGGATCAATTCACGCTCTGCCGCGCGTTCGATCAGGCTGTATTCGATCTGCAAGGCGGTGAAGGGGGTCCAGGCGCGGAGTTCGGCCAGCGTGTTGCAACGCGCGACTACCCAGGCCGGCGCGTTGGAGATGCCGACATGCAGCACCTTGCCCTGGCGGACGAGGTCGTCCAGGCCGCGCATCACGTCTTCGCAGGGTGTCAGGAAATCCCATGCATGCACCCAGTAGAGGTCGATCCGATCGGTGCCGAGCCGCTTCAGGCTGGCCTCGAGCGACTGGACCATGTTCTTGCGCTGGTTGCCGGCGGCATTGGGGTCGCGCCCGCCGGGGAGCGCATTCGTGTATTTGGTCGCGAGCACGGCCGCGTCGCGGTTTTCGCGGATGAACTCGCCCAGCAGCCGTTCGCTGGAGCCGCCGGTATAAAGATTTGCCGTGTCGAAGAAATTGCCGCCTTTGTCCACGAAGCTGTCGAAGATGCCACGGCAGGCATCTCTGTCGGCGCCCCAGCCCCAGTCCGCGCCGAAGGTCATGGTGCCGAGGCAAAGCTCCGAAACCCTGAGGCCGGAGCGGCCGAGCAGTCTGTAGCGCATGGTCGACATAAGATGCCCCCCGCTATCGGACGAACGGCGGGGCGCGATCGGCGTAGAGCGGCGGCAGGCCGGTGGTGCTGAAGCGCAGCAATGACCGGCGCTTGCCGTCCTCCTCCGTATATTCGGTCGGTGTCGCGCTGTGCATCGTCGCCAGGTTGTCCCATATCCGGCCCTTGCCGGCGCCGGGCTTGCCCATACGGCCGACCCGGGGTGGGAGCGCGTGCCGCTTTAGCGGCTAT
>CAZNNJ010001039.1:0-1551 GCA_964574305.1 uncultured Rhodospirillales bacterium
CCCGTCGGCCCCGTCTCGAGCGCGCGATTGAACGGCGTGATCTGCTCGGCGAATGCCGGGAGGAACTCCCAGCTCAGCCCCTCCAGCACCGCGAAGGCGCGGGGGTCGAAATTGGCCCGGTCGCCGTCGGGCGTCAGGCAGTCGCGGGTGAGGCCGAGGCGAAAGTCGGTCATGGCGAAATCCTGTCCCATGCGATGATCAGCAGGCGGGACAGCCGTTCCGCCCATTCGTTCTGTCCGGCTGCGTCTGCGATCAGGTCCTGGCGGATCTCGATTTCGCCATAGGGCAGGGCCCGCCGCTCAGCATGGACCGGGATCGTATAGTCGGATTCGTCGCTCACCGCATAAGGCTGGTTGTCGCCGATGGTGAGCCCGCCCTCTGCCCGCAGCAGCGCTATCATTTGCACGGCCAGCCGGCCGTCACGATTGTAGAGCATTCCGGCATGCCAGGGCCGCGCCGTGCCGCGATAGACGGGGGTGAAGCTGTGGATCGCGACCAGCAGTGTGGGGATACGCGCCGCCGCCCTGCGGTCCAGCTCCGCCCTGATCCGGTCGTGATAGGGGTGGTAGATCTCGGCGATCCGCTGCTTCCGCTCGGCCGGCGCGAGGTTTTCATTGCCCGGGACCCGAGTGTCCTCGCTGATCGTGGCGATAGAAGTCGGCACGCGTGGGTCGCGGTTGCAATCGATGACCAGCCGGGAATAATTCTGCAGGATGGCGAAGGCGCCGAGCCGTTCGGCCATCAGCCGCGCGACTTCGGCCGCGCCGATATCCCACGCGATATGGCGCTGCCGTTCGCTGTCCGACACACCCAGCGTGCCCAGCCGGCGCGGGATCAGGTTGCCGGCATGGTCGCAGACCAGCAGGAAGGGGGATGTGGTCGGCTCGCCCAGCGTGACGCAAGCCGGCGGTTCGTCCGGCGAAAGCAGCGTCCCTGTCATTCCGATCCTCCATCCGCCATCGATCGGCGCACGATTTTGTCCCGACCGACGTTTCTCGCAAATCCGCGGCGATTGCAAAGCCCGGTTCTTTCTGGCAGCAACCCGCTTTGCCGTGCGGTTCATCCCGCGATCAGGATATAAATGACAGAGCTCGATATCGGCCATTCGGCCATCCCGGACCGCGGTCCCATGCCGAAGCCCCCGACGATGGCGCAGCATCTACAGCTGGCCTGGCGCGATGTCAGCGTCGGCTTGATCGATTGGCGGGTCTGGCTGCTGCTCGGAATGAACGATATCCGCCAGCGCTATCGGCGGTCACGTCTGGGCCAGTTCTGGATCACGCTGGCGATGGCGACGACGATCGTCTCGCTCGGGTTGCTCTACGCCTATTTGCTGCATCAGCCGCTCGAGCAATATCTGCCCTATCTCGGCACCAGCTTCGTCGTCTGGGGGCTGCTGTCCGGCATCGTGCTCGATGCCTGCTCGGTGTTTATTGCGTCCGAGGGGTTCCTTCGGCAGGTGCCGATGCCGAAATCTGTCTTCGTCCATCGCATGCTGGTCCGCAATGTCGTCACCTTCCTGCACAATCTCATTATCGTTCCGCCGCTCTT
>CAZNNJ010001040.1:0-1551 GCA_964574305.1 uncultured Rhodospirillales bacterium
CGTGAATTCTCCTCGCGTAGCCATTGACTCAGTTGCTTCGCCAGGCACAACGCCACCCTTGTCCGAATCCATCCGCGCGACCCTCGAAGTGATCGCTGCCAGCGCCAGCCACGCGCAGATACTGATCATCGGGCCGGTGCCAGAGCTGACATTCGTGCCGCCGGAATGCTTGGCGGAAAGGCTCCAGCTGCATTTGGCCCCTGATACCTGCTGGACCGCGCCAGCCGAGTTGCCGCTTGCCAGGAGCCGACCTGCGGAAGCGGAAATCCGCGCGGCGCTGGCTGCCTATCCTCGGGTCCGCGCCATTTTTCCTGCGGCGCGGCTTTGTTCGGAGGCGACTTGTGTCAGTGCTATCGCTGGGCACCTGATCTATTTTGACGACGACCATCTTGGTGCGTGGGGCGCCGAGAAGCTCCTGCCAGTCTGGATGGACGAAGCTTTAGGCCTATGATGAATGGAAGCCGACCATTCTGGGAGCGACTACGGTTTCAGCGGGCAAAACCTGTCGCAAATTTGTCGCCTGGACTGGACTCGGTGGGATTTGGGCGGATTCCCAAGGCCTTAGCCCTTTGCGGCAAAATCCCTTGCCGAGCTACAGACCTCGCATAAACCTTTGAAATACCCAGAGGAGGTTGGTGCGCCCGGCGGGATTCGAACCCACGACCCCAGGATTAGGAATCCTGTGCTCTATCCTGCTGAGCTACGGGCGCTGACCGATCGCGGACCGGCGCGCTCCTGCTACCACAAAGCGCGGGGTGCCGGAAGGACTGCTATTTCTGGGGATATTTGAAGGTGAAGCTGACGGTGACCGGCTTCCACCAGTCGGGCACGCCGGTCTGCTTGTCGATATGGCGGCCGAACGCCTCGGGCGCCGGCGGCTCGATCTGGTAGGTGACATGGTACTGGCCGGGGCCGTTCATCATGACGGTGTTGGCGTAATGCGGCCCGTCCTTGGCGGTCATCGGGACCAGCCTGCCGGCGGAGACCCAGTCCGACCCGTCCTTCTTCAGCGCATAGGCGACGGTGAGATAGGGGATCCAGGCGCCGTCGGCATAGCCATAGGGGTTGTCGGCAGTGGCGTGGATATCCGCCTCCAGATGGATCATGTCGCCGCCGCCATGCTCCATCATCCCGCCCATCGTGAGCGGCATCGGCGCCATCTCGACCCCGATCAGGTAGTTGGCGACGATCTCCATGTCATGTTCCTTGACCGGGCCGCCGACGAAATATTCGCGCGCATCGGCCGGCGCCGCCAAAGCCAGGGGCAGGGCAGCGAACAGGACAGGAAAACGGACCATAGCAGCGAGCCTTGATATAATGCCGGCGCCTTCAGTGGGCAGGTGAGGCCGACCGCGGCTTGCTCTGCGGCACGCGCGGCTCCTGGCCGGCCAGCCTGGACAGCGTGGCCAGCGCCGCCAGGGTCACGAGGAAGGCCAGCACCTGGATTCCCGGCGGCCGGTCGGAATAGCCGATCAGCGCATGCAACCCCCGGCCCAGGGTTCTTTCGTCCCGCAGGATGGCCGAGGTTTCCCAGACCCCCTCTCACACCGC
>CAZNNJ010001041.1:0-1551 GCA_964574305.1 uncultured Rhodospirillales bacterium
GAACGATCCCGTCAATGGCGGGCTGGAAGCGAGTGCCAGCGAATATGTCGCGCTGTCGGCCCGCAACTTCACACGAGCGCCTGATGGCCTGAGCGACCAAGAGGCGGCGACGCTTCCCTGTGCCGGCCTGACCGCGTGGCGAGCCCTGGTCGTCGAGGGCGGGATCAAGCCCGGCGACACGGTGCTCGTCGAGGGCACCGGCGGCGTTTCGATATTCGCGCTGCAGCTCGCCACGGCCGCCGGCGCCACGGTGATCGCCACCACCTCAAACGCGGAAAAGGCTGCGCGGCTCCACGCGCTGGGCGCGACGCATGTCGTGAACTATGCGGAAACCCCCGAGTGGGGCAAAAGCGTGCGCGACCTTACCGGCGGGGTTGGTGTCGATCACGTGGTGGAGGTCGTCGGCGGCGACCTTCGCCAAGTCATGAACGCGCGCAGGGTGGGCGGCAAAATCTATATGGTGGGGGCGCTCAGCCGGATGCCGATCCAATTTCCGGCCGGAAATCTGATCAATGGCAATGCCGGTATCATCGGGCTCACGGTCGGCAGCCGCAGGCATCAGACCGACATGATCCGCGCGATCGCGGCAACCGGCCTGAAGCCGGTAATCGACAGCGTGTTCCCCTTCGAGGAAATCGGCCGCGCCTTCGAGCATCAGAAGGCGAAGGCGCATTTCGGCAAGATCTGCCTTACCTGGTAAAAATAAAGGCGGCGTCCTGACAGACGCCGCCTTGGATCGCAAGCCAGGGCGACCTACGAGGCCGCGCCGTTGTCGTAGACGATCTGCACCCGCCGGTTCTGCGGCTCCTTCACGCCGTCGGCCGTCGGGACCAGCAGGTCCCGCTTGCCTTTCGCCACGATCTCGACCTCGCTGGACGGAATACCGTCCTTCTCGAGCTGGGCTGCGACCGACTCCGCACGGCGGCGCGACAGCCGCATGTTGTAGGCGTCCGAACCGACCGTATCGGTGTGCCCGGTCACGGTGATCTGTGTCACCTTTGCCGGCCCCGCATTCTTTGCCGCCTCATCGACAATACCGGCGGCCTGCGGTGTTAGGTCGGACTTGTTGAAGTCGAAGAACACCAGATAGCTGCGGGGCGCCGCGGCCGGAGCCTGGGCCGGCGGCGGGACGTAGGCCGCCTGTGTCGGCGGCGCCTCCTCGCCGAATGGACCGAATTTCGCGGTAATTCTCATACCCCACTCGGCCGGCCGTCCATCCAGCGCGAACATCGCCAGCCCGCCGGGATCGCTGAACTCAGCCTTGTACCGCCGGTTCAGAATGTTGGTGCCGTAAAACTCGATCGAGTATTTTTGCGATGCATCCACAAACTTGAGGCTGGCACTGACCAGGCCATAACCATTCTGCTTGCCGGAGCGATAGGGCGGATCGGACACGTACAAGGTGCTCTTGTAAGACCAGTGGGCCGAGAAGGTTGCCGAGCCCAGAGCGTCGGGCAAATGCAGCCTATAATGGGCACCGGGACCGACCTTCCCTTTGGGAGCCGATGTCACGGGCATGCTGCTGCGGTCCGCCGCTTGAACACCCTCATG
>CAZNNJ010001042.1:0-1548 GCA_964574305.1 uncultured Rhodospirillales bacterium
CTTGCCTCGGAATGTAAGTGGATTTTTATCTCTATTTCCAGGTCTTGCGGTTTCAGGCGCGTCTTGCGTTGCCAAGCGGTCAGGTAACGCGCAAGGGGATTTTGCGGAACGCGTTCGCCGATCTCGCCTACGCGCTCTCCGATGTACAACTTACGCTCCAACATGGCCAATGGAAATGGATTCCCGTCGCACATCGCAGCCAGTGAGGCTTCACGCATTTCTGCAATGCCGGGCACGATGCGCCGATCCTGCTAAGATCCGGCGAGAAGCCGCAATCGGTCACCGGCGACGGCGGGCCGCCGCTCTGCATCGTCGAGGACTTCCAGTACCTGACCGAAGTCATCCGGCTGGAGCCGGACGATGTGCTGTGCATCACCACTGACGGGATCACCGAAGCGATGAACGGCAAGGGCGAGCTGCTGGGCCGCGAACGCACCGAAGCCGCGCTCGCCGCCATGCCGCCCGACGCCAGCGCCCAGGCGATCACCGACGGGCTGCAGAAAGCGGTCGCCGACTTCGTTGCCGGGGCCGAACCGTCCGACGACCTGACGATCCTGACCGTACGCTGGCGCGGCTGAGCGCGGTTACCTGACGGTAATCTCGACGCGGCGATTGAGCGGCTCCGACTTATTGGGAGGCGTCTGCACCAGCAGCTCGCGCTCGCCGCGGCCGGCAACGCTGACAGAACTTGCAGGAATGCCGCGTGCGATGAACAGCTTTGAGACCGCCTTGGCCCGCTCCAACGACAGCTTGTCGTTGTAGGCGGGGTCGCCCATCGTGTCGGTATGGCCGGTGACCACGAGCTCCGGCGCCTTGCGCTGCTGGACGTCGGTGAAGACCTTTTCGAAGGCGGGCTTCGAGTCCGGCGTCAGCTGGTCGCTGTCGTTGATGAAATAGAGCGTATAGATGCTGGGCCGCTGCGGCTGAGCATCCAGTGCTGCGCCAAAGACGTCTTTCACCTGCTTTGCGTCCGAAGTGGCGGGCTTCAGCGTGCCCGAGCCCGGCGTCGCCGCGGCATAGGCCGTGTCCAGCACCGCCTTGCTGCCGTTCGCTTCGATCACCACGGAGCCGACATGGCCGTCGACGGTATCGGGAATGACCACGACCAGGTTCTTGTTGCAGCCAGTCAGCAGCAGGAGGCTGAACGCCACGGCCGGTCGGAAGGATCTGAGCAGGCTCATTTCTTGCCATCTGCGCGAACGACGAACTCGGTGCCGCGGACGCCCAATACCGCGGCCTGAGTCCGGACATGCATCGATTCCGGTTTCTCGCGGACGATTTCGCCCGATTTCACCGCCAGTGTCCCGTTCTCCAGCGACGTGTTGAAAACGCCTTCGTGCGTCGTGGAATCGAAGCTGAACTCGTCGAGATCGAGCCGGCTGCTCGGCCCGAGAGACATCATGCTGTTGTCGATGAACGTGATCCCGACCGAACCCCCGGGGCCGGTAACGACGGCATAGCCCTGGAAGACATGGTCGCCGAAGGCGAACGGCTGGCTGGCCCCCCCGCGCCCGACCGGGAACGGAAGGGGCCCCGTTTTTGACTGAC
>CAZNNJ010001043.1:0-1540 GCA_964574305.1 uncultured Rhodospirillales bacterium
CCAGATCCGGCGCTGCGAGGAGGCCGGGGTCGATATCATCCGGTTATCCTGCCCCGACGAGGATTCGACGAAGGCGCTGCACAAGATCGTAAAGGCGGTCCGGGTGCCGATCGTCGCCGATATCCATTTCCACTATAAGCGCGCGCTTGAGGCTGCCGACGCGGGTGCGGCCTGCCTGCGCATCAATCCGGGCAATATCGGCAGCGCCGAGCGGGTGCGCGAGGTGGTCAAGGCCGCCCGTGACCATGGTGTGTCCATGCGCATCGGCGTCAATGCCGGGTCGCTGGAAAAGCATTTGCTGGAAAAATACGGCGAGCCGAACCCCGACGCGCTGGTGGAAAGCGCGCTGGAGCACGCCAAGATCTTGCAGGACCATGATTTCCACGACTTCAAGATTTCGGTGAAGGCGTCGGACGTGTTCCTCGCCGTGGCGGCCTATCAGCAATTGGCGGAGGTTTGCGACCACCCGCTGCATATCGGCATCACCGAGGCGGGTGGCCGGCGCACCGGGACGGTGAAGTCGTCGATCGGGCTGGGTTCGCTGCTGTGGGCGGGGATTGGCGATACGTTGCGTGTTTCCCTGTCCGCCGAGCCCGAGGAAGAAGTGCATGTCGGCTGGGAATTGCTGAAGGGCCTGGGGCTGCGCCATCGCGGGGTGAAGATCGTCTCCTGCCCGTCCTGCGCGCGGCAGGGTTTTGATGTGATCAAGACCGTGGCGACGTTGGAAGAGCGGCTGGCGCATATCGAGACGCCGATCACGCTCTCGATCATCGGCTGCGTGGTGAACGGCCCCGGCGAGGCGCTGATGACCGATATCGGCCTGACCGGCGGCGGCAACGGCCGGCATATGGTCTATGCTGCGGGCAAGACCGACCACACCATCGACCAGGCAACGATGGTCGATCACATCGTCGATCTGGTGGAAGCGAAGGCCGCGGCCCTGAAGGCAGCGGCGCCGGTCCCGGCAAAAGCCGCGGAATAGGCCAACAACGACCGGGATCGTTCAAGACGCCCTCGCGCGGCGACAGCTGGCGCGCGCGGATCAACCCTGCCTTGGGGCGCCGGGCGATGCCGACCAACCTAGACCCGAGTTACGCTGACTGTGCAGCGTAACTCGGGTCTAACTCATTGTTTGAGACCGCGATTCACACCCTCCAACGGTTCCGCTTCGGGTGATCGCGGTCTAATCGGCACGAACTTATATGGCTTCGGCCACTCCGCGCGCGGTGTTCATCCGCAAGCTCGCGTATGATCGGCGCAGGCGGAATCGCCGGAGCCGTGAATCATCCGCTCAAATCAAAAAGCGAGAGCTTGATCCACGCTTCTATCGGCGTGGATCAAGCTTTAGCATGAAAGTTAATCCGCCGCCTCGGCCTCCTCCGCTTCGTCGGGCGTGGTCATCATGGCATTGGCGACCACGCCGGCCTGCTCGCGGATCTTTGTCTCGATCGCGTTGGCGATGTCGGGGTGATCGCGCAGGAACTGCTTGGCGTTCTCGCGGCCCTGGCCGATGCGCTGGCTGTCGTAGGAGAACCAGGCG
>CAZNNJ010001044.1:0-1536 GCA_964574305.1 uncultured Rhodospirillales bacterium
CCGCCGGGTGTCACGAGGCCGCGGGCGGCCACCCCTGGGGATTCCTGGGGGGCAGCCGGGCCGCCTACGGCGCGGTGGCGGTCGGCAAGTCGGCGATGGAGGGGATGAAGCCCTATCTCAAGAACGCCTATATCCCGATCTCGCCCGAGCAGGGCCAGTATATGTACCAAACCGCCCGGCTGATCGGCGCGAAGAACATCGTCGAGTTCGGCACCTCTTTCGGCATCTCCGCGATCTATCTGGGCGCCGCCGCCCGCGACAATGGCGGCCGCTTCACCGGCACGGAGATGGAGCCGGGCAAGGTCACGGCGGCGCGGGAGAACCTCGCCGCAGCCGGACTAGCCGAGGCGGCCGAGGTGCGCGCCGGCGACGCGATGGAAACGCTGAAGGATTTCGACGGCCCCATCGACATGCTGCTGCTCGACGGGTGGAAGGACATCTACCTCTTAATGATCCGCATGCTGAAGCCGAAACTGCGGCCGGGGGCGGTGGTGTTCGCGGACAATATCTACACGTTTCCCAAGGACCTCGCCCGGTATGTCGCCTTCGTGCGGGACCGGGGGAATGGGTTTGAGTCGATGACCCTGCCGCTGGGGCATGGGTTGGAGTATTCGGTGTATCTGGGGTGAGCCATGAGCCAGCTGGGCTGCGACCGAGCGGACCTAAAGCAGTATGGGATTAGTTTGAATCGGATGCGCTCTCACCGTCATTGCGAGCGGAGCGAAGCAATCCAGGGCCTTATCGATCGGTGTCGGGGCTAACGGCCCTGGATTGCTTCGTCGCTACGCTTCTCGCAATGACGCGTGGGTGAGCGAACCTAATCCCATCACGCTCTAGAATTTCGATCGACACTAAACAATCCGATCCCCCACCCCAATCTCCCCGGCGCCGACGACCTCGGCATAGACGCCCATGACGGTGTGGCCGTAATGGCGCTTCAGTTCCCGGACCATCGCGATGTCGCGAATGGCGGTGTCGGGGTTGACCTCGGTGGCGGCGCAGCGGGTGATCGGCGAGATGACGCGCAGCCGGGCGGTGCCGATTTCAAGAATGCGCTCGGGCTCGACCCAGCCCTGCTCTTCCCTGGCCGGCGGCCCGTCGAAATAGACGTTGGCGCGGAAGCGGATCGGATCGATCGCGGTGCCGACCTTGCCTTCGAGATCGCGGATGCTCGCGAGGTTGATCAGCGAGACATACTGGCCGGTCGATGCGTTCGGCTTCGGGCGGGCGTCGCCGAAAGCATGGTCGGGCGCCTCGACGACGCGCAGCGGGCGGGCAACGGCCTCGCCCAGGAAATCCTCGAAAAAGCGGGCGATGGCCGCGCAACCATCGGGATCGGACAGGCTTGCCTCCAGCAATACGATGCCGCGTTCCGCGACCGTCACCCGATCCCCCTTCGGGTCCAAACGCGTCCAACGGCCCCGCCGCAGCGCGCGAAATCCAAACGAGGAGCCCGAAGAGACCCATCATCAGGGAAGAGGGAGCGGCCGCGAGCCGCGAGCTCACACCGAAGAGGATCGCCGCTCCGGCCGCGAT
>CAZNNJ010001045.1:0-1533 GCA_964574305.1 uncultured Rhodospirillales bacterium
AATTCCAAGCCACAGCAGCCACGCCGTCACGCCGGAAAACCGCACGAAGTGCAAATCGGCAATCGCGAATGTGCGGCCGACAATGGCAAGATTTCCTTTGTCCCAATACGAGAAGGGCGCGGGGAGTGATTGGCCCGCGATACGGCGGCGTATAACGCGGGCGACGTACTTTCCCTCCTGTATGGCGGGTTGTGCGATGCCCTGTAGCGGCTGTACACCCTTCCGGAAACCCAGAAGATTTCGCGTCGGCGCGGCAATTGAGGCCGTATCTCCTATGACAAATACGTTCGAGCTGCCCGGGACGGTCAAATCGGGATTCACTTTCACGCGGCCTGCCCTGTCGGTCTCCGCGCCCAGCCACTTTCCCGCCGGTGAAGCGATCACTCCTGCGCTCCACAGCACGGTGCGGCTTCCAATGCGCCGCCCATTGACGACGACTCCATCGGCATCGACGCTTTCGACCAGTGCATTCGTCCGAACGTCCACGCCGATCTGTTGCAAGTGCTCATGGGCGCGATTGGAGAGATCTTCAGGATAGGTCGGCAGAATTCGAGGCGCGGCTTCAAACAACAGAATGTGGGCGGACCGCGGATCGATGTGACGAAAGTCGCCGGCGAGGGCCAGCCGCGCCATCTCTGCGATCGTGCCGGCCATCTCGACGCCCGCGGTGCCGCCGCCTACGAGGACGAACCTCAACAAATTGGCGATCTGCCGAGGGTCGGCGCCGGGTTCCGCTGCGTTGCGCTCGGCAGTCTCGAACGCGGTGAGAATTTTTCCGCGAATGCGGTCGGCATCGTCAACAGAATCGAGACCGGGTGCCAGCGCCTGCCAGTCATCATGGCCGAAGTAGTTGTACCGTATTCCGGTCGCGAGAATCAGATAGTCGTAACTCAAACGGCCATCAGTCATTTCGACGGTATTCTCGGCCGTATCCACTCCGACGACTTCGGACATGAGAACCTCGGCATTCTTCTGATTGCGCAAAATCGCGCGTATCGGAGCAGCGATCTCGTCAGCTGAAAGCAACCCCGTCGCGACCTGATAAAGCATCGGCCGAAAGAGGTGATAGTTGCGCTTATCTATTAATGTAAGCCGAATGGGGGCGCCCGCGAGTCCGCGGGCGGCGTACAAACCACCGAATCCCCCTCCGACGATTACAACATGGGGAACCTGAGCCATAGTCGTGCAGCTTTCACCGGGTAGCGCCGAATTCGTTGGCTGCACAAAATATTGTGCCTCGCGCTAGACGCCGCTCAATAGGGATTTATACGGATTCTTCCAGTTTTTCTTCGGGTTTCCTCATCGAACACGCAACATTGCGGATGGAAAATCAGGACATTTCTGGATAGCATCATTTTTTACCTCCGGTCATCATCATTGATGGCGCTGGGCAGAAAAAAGTCGACGAAGACCATTGGAGGCAACCCAGATTCGAAATTGCGTGCTCAAAAATGAAGGGGACAATTATGAAGATCGTCGTGATCGGCGGCAGTGGCCTCATCGGATCAAAGCTTGTCATCAAGCTTCGTGAGC
>CAZNNJ010001046.1:0-1526 GCA_964574305.1 uncultured Rhodospirillales bacterium
GCTTGCGTCCGAACATTACGTCTTCCTTAAGGTCGGTGGGAGGGACTGACCGGGGTATCACCGAACCGGCGGGGCTCGCAAGCTTCTTCGACGGTGACCAAATCGTGGTAGATATGGAGCATGAAAGCGGTCGCCAGCACCGGCGTCAGCAGGTTGGCAAGCGGCACGAACGAGAAGCCGGCGATCATCGCGCCGCACAAAATGAGCCTGATCCGATGCGCCCGCCAGAGCAGCCGGGCAGTACGCCGATCGACCCGACGGGGCGCCACCAGCCCAAAATATTCGCGGCCGAGGAGATAGCCGTTGAGCCCCAAAAAGATCGGAACGTCGGCGCCCCAGATCAAATAAAGCGGCAATGCCAATAGGTTAAGAACCGAGGCAGCGAGCAGGAAGGAGAGGCCGCCGGCAAGCTGCTCGCCCAGGCCGGAGGCGCGGGCCGGCGGCAGGCCAGGATACCAACGCCGCTCGACCGCCCGCGCGACCGGGTCGACGAACAGGCCGGCGATCATCGCCGCGACCGCGCCGAAGAGGGCGATGGCGAGCAACGCGGTGCCGATGCCGACAGCGAGATGCGCCAACGTGTTGAGCCAGCCGGTCGTGAACAGTGTCAACCGCGTGACAAATACATCGACCGCGGCGGCGACCGCCGCCAGCACGCCGGCCGCGCCCAGGACGCTTGCAATCAGGACACCGAAGGTCGCCGGATCGAACAGTTGCGAGACCGTGCGACTCAGCGCCTTCAGCATCGGATGGCCCTTGTTCAGACGCCCGGATGGGGCGCGGGCTTATGTGACGCGAAAATTCTTGAACTGCCAAGGATCGTCGGCATCGATGTCCTCGACGAACAGGTCGGTGCGGTCGGCGAGCGGAGTCCAGCTGCTATAGACGCCGACGACAGGCCCCAGATAGGGCATCTGGATCTCCAGCACCTCGCGGAAATCCAGGTCGTCGGCCTCGACGATGCCGCGGTCGGGATGGCGGATCGCCCAGATCATCCCGGCCAGCACGGCGGAGGTCACCTGCAGGCTGGTCGCGTTGTTGTGCGGCACCAGCCGCCGCGCCTCGCCGATCGAGAGCTGCGAGCCGTACCAATAGGCACCGCGGGCATGGCCCATCAGCAGCACGCCCAGCTCGTCGATGCCGTCGGCGATATCCTCCATCAGCAGGCGCTGCTCGGGCTGCTGCCTCCAGTTGCGGCCGGCCAGCTCATGCACCGACAGCACCGCGTCGTCGCTCGGATGATACGAATAATGGACGGTCGGGCGATATTCGGGATGGTCGCCCTCGCCCACCGTCAGATAGTCGGCGATCGAGACCGCCTCGCTGTGGGTGATCAGGAAGCCGTGGAACGGCCCGGCCTTGGGCGTCCAGGTCCGCACCCGGGTCGAGGCGCCGGGGCGGGAGAGGAAGATCGCGGCGCGCGAGCCCCTGGTCTGGCGGTTGCCGTCGGGCGGCAAAGTCTTTTCATGACTGCCCCAGCCGAGCTCGGCCGGCTGGCAGCCCTCGCTGACGAAGCCGTCGATCGA
>CAZNNJ010001047.1:0-1524 GCA_964574305.1 uncultured Rhodospirillales bacterium
GTGGTGGGGGGCGATCGGCAGGCCCTGGGGGACGGGGTCGCCGGGCTTGTGCAGAAGCCCGCCGTGGGCCTGGAGGTGGTAATAGAGGACGTACAGGTCGAAGTTCGGACCGCGGTGGACACGTTGCTGGACGTACGTGGCGCCGTCCGGGCTCGAGATGCCCTGCCGGACGATCGGCCCTGGGCCCATCGCCTTGACCTTCGTGCCGTTCGGCACGCCATAGTCGATCGCCAGGTGGAGGTCCCGTCGGAAGATGCCGCCGGTGAACGGCGAGCGCCTGCCGCGATGCGGCATGACGTCGGTCCGCAAGTAACCCGGCCGCTCGGCCGGGAACGCGCCAGCGAAGTCCTGGGTCTCGGGGCCACCGACGGGTCGGATGAGATCGGTCATGCGGCAATCGCCTCCGAAAAGAGCGGCGCGGTATGCGCCAGCCAGCTGATTTCGCGAGCGCGGTAAGCCGCCACGGCGGCCGCGGGATCCCGGCCCTCGAGCACCGCGAGCTCTGCTTCCTGGTGCAGGTCGAGGCGGAGCTCGTCCTCCCAGAACGCCAGGCGCCGACCCTGCTGGAGATGCGGCAGCAGCAGCGGTACCGTGGGCACGCCGAGCGATCGTCGCAGTGCGTACTCGGCCGAGCGATCGCCGCGGGGCGGACGCACGTAACCGGCGCGCCGTCGGACGGTGTTGCCAGCGAGGCGCCGGCGCTGCCGGTAGCCGCGCCACCAGGCCGCTGACATCTTGCCGCTCATCGGTGATCGCTCCCGGCGTGCAGCAGGATCGGTTCGCCGGCGAGGATCGGCAGCTCGTTCATCTCAGGCAGCCAGCGCCCGTTCCGGATCCGCCACCGGATCCGCTTGCGGAGCAGGTCTTCGGCCATGGCAAGCGCCCGGGCCCGCGCCTCGTCCGGCGAGAAGGCGCTGATGATCGGCTCGGCGTGAAGGTCGCCCCAGCTGATGGGCACCCGGAAGCACTGGCGCCGGGGCGTCATGCACCGGCCGACCGTCCGATCTCAGCGCCGGCCAGGGAGGAGGGACTGGCCGGCGCCAGGATGACCGGCCTCTCGGCCGTCGCGTTCCGCGCATGCACGGGCGGGAGGATCGGGTAGCTGTCAATACCCCACGGTCAGCGGATCCGCCGGCGCGAGCTGTGCCCACACCCGAAAACACGGCCCGCACAGCTGGATCCGCCCGACCTTGCGGCCGTACGTGACCAGGTCAAACGCGATCGGGTCCTCATGGGCGATGCTCGTGTCAGCCGCCCGGATGCAGCCTGGCCGTGCCTCGCGCCGGGGCCCGAGCGGCAGACGTGGCCCCGACGAGTAGCCGGCCCGTCGGGCGGGGCTCACCAGCAGCACCGCGGCCGGCCTGACATCGAAACTGACATCGATTCGGAGGCCAGTACCCGCCTATTGGGGCTCATCCGCGCTTATGCCGCCGTGCTCAGATGAGCGTGCACCGCTCCGGCTGGTCCGATCTTGAAAACAGGCGACTCGCAAGGGTCCGTGGGTTCGAATCCCACCCTCTCCGC
>CAZNNJ010001048.1:0-1517 GCA_964574305.1 uncultured Rhodospirillales bacterium
GCTACACGGCCGGGGTGGCGGTGAAATACGTGCCCTCCGTGCTGACCGGGGAGCCGACATGGCAGCACCTCGCCCCTGGCTTCGAGATCGGCATGCGGTTTCACTCCGCGCCCGTGATACGGCTGGCCGATGCCATGCCGACGCAGCTTGGCCACGTGATCGAGGCCGACGGGCGCTGGCGATTGTTTGCCTTCGCCCCGGACGAAGATCCGGCGCGAGAGGACGCGGCGATCCGGCGCTTCTGCACTTATTTTGCCGAGGCCGAAACGTCGCCGCTGCGGCGCTACACACCGGCGGGGCAGGATATCGACGCGATCTTCGATCTGCGGGCGATTATCCCGCGCGATCACCGCGACCTTGCGCTGGAAACGCTACCTGAGCAGTTGCGCCCGGCGAAGGGTGCGCTCGGGTTGCGCGATTATGAAAAAATCTTCTGCCCGGATCTGAAATCAGGGGAGGATATCTACACCCTGCGCGGGGTGGACCGGGGCCAGGGTTGCCTGGTGATCGTTCGGCCGGACCAGTATGTCGGCCATGTTCTGCCGCTTGACGCGCATGATGCGTTGGAAACCTATTTTGCCGGCTTCATGCGTCCTGCCGGATGAGACTTAGCTTGCACGGCCACAAGCGAACAACCTACCCGCCGCGGCCGTCCACATTGAAGGCCGGTGCGACGCCGAGAGCGTTGCCAGCCTCCACCAGCGTGCGAAGCTCGGAGACGAGGCGATCCAATTCGCCGCCCCGCAATGGCGCGGTAATATCCGCGTCGGCCTTTCGCGCGATTGCCTTCAGCGCGGCCGCGGCCTTTCTGCCCCGCGCGGTGGGAACCAGCAGCCGGGCGCGCCGGTCCCGCGGATTTGCGGCGCGTTCGACATAACCACCCTGTTCCAGCCGGGCGATCAGGCCCCCGGTCGTTGCGCGGTCGTAGCCGATGCGCAGTGCGAGATTGGTTTGATCGAGACCCGCGCAGGACACGATTTGATCCAGAGCCGCGTATTGCACGCTCGTGATGTCGTAGCCGGCGGCACGAAATCGGCTCTGGATCTGCGCCGACCAGATCTGGTGCAACCGCCGAACGAGAAATCCGACCCTATCGGTAATCATCGTCGTCCTCCATAATCGCCGCTGGTCACCGACATGTCAGACTGTCGACCGCGAATCTCCATCAATCGGGATGATCTGTCCGGAGATTGAGCGCCCGCTTGGACCGGCAAGGAAATACGCCAGATCGGCGATCTCCTCGGCCGACACGAAGCGTGGGATCGACTGGTTGCGATAGGCCTTCCGCCGCTCGTCCTCGAGTGTCGTGCCAGCCTCCTCGGCGCGGCCCGCGAGCACCGCATCGATGCGCGCGCCGGCGACGGCACCAGGCAGGATCGCATTGCACGTGATCCCGTCTGGACCAAGCTCCATCGCCAAGGTCTTCGCAAAGCCGACCAGCCCCCACTTGCTGACCGCATAGGCGGCGCGTTGTGGATAGCCGAACCGTCCTGCCAGCGAGGACATGATGAGGATGC
>CAZNNJ010001049.1:0-1514 GCA_964574305.1 uncultured Rhodospirillales bacterium
ATCCGGCCGGTCGTCGTCTCGCCGGTAAAGGCGATCTTGGCGACCCGTCGGTTCTGGGCCAGCGGCTTGCCGGCCTCGATGCCGAAGCCGTTGACGACATTGATCACGCCGGGCGGCAGGATGTCGGCGATCAGCTCCATCAGCACCAGGATGCCGAGCGGCGTCTGCTCGGCCGGCTTCAGGACGACGCAATTGCCGGCGGCCAAGGCCGGGGCCAGCTTCCACGTCGCCATCAGGATCGGGAAGTTCCAGGGGATGATCTGGCCGACGACGCCCAAGGGCTCGTGATAGTGGTAGGCGACCGTATCGTGGTCGATCTCGGAGATGCCGCCTTCCTGGGCTCGGATCGCGCTGGCGAAATAGCGCCAGTGGTCAACCACCAGCGGCATGTCGGCGGCCATCGTCTCCCGGATCGGCTTGCCGTTATCCAAGGTCTCGACCGTCGCCAACAGCTCGAGGTTTTCCTCGATCCGGTCGGCGATCCTGTTCAGGATGCGGGAGCGTTCCTGGACCGAGGTCTGGCCCCAACCCTCCCTGGCCTCGTGCGCGGCGTCGAGCGCCAGCTCGATATCGGCGGCCGTCGAGCGGGCGATGTCGCAGAGCCGTGTGCCGGTGATCGGGCTCGGATTGTCGAAATACCGGCCCTCGACCGGGGCCACCCATTTTCCGCCGATGAAATTGTCGAACTTGTCGCGGATCGCGACCTTTTTCGACACGGAATCGAGCGCTTGCTGGAACATGGGTTTCCTCCTGGGGAGCGGATGCGCCATTCGGCGGACATATAAGGCGGCGGAGTCTGCGCCCGCCGCCTGAGGGGCGTCAACGCGGTTTCGTTTAGCGATTCACCTGCGCCGGCTCCCCGAAGACCTTGACCTGGTCCAGGTGGAGGAAGCCCGGCTCGCCGAACTCGATACGGCCGACCCTGAGGCGGTGCTTCGCCGGCTGGGTGAGGCTGCACTGGCCGACGAGACCGTATTCCTGGCGCTGGAGCGCCGGCTGATGGCCGACCCGGCGCTGGCCGATGCCGGCAAGCACATCATCGTGTCGGGCCGACGACCAATAAATCAATAAATCAGATTATATAAATCAAAATAATCTATTTTATAGATCATATGCAGTGCCCTATCTTCCGTTCAGCGGCCATACGGGCCGCCAGTATCGGAGGTCACCATGCCGGCAGCCATTGCCGCGAACGGCGCTCATTTCATCCAGGCGCCGCCGTGCCTGATCGCGACCATCCGCAATTTCACGCCCAACTGGTTCACCGCGACGATGGGCACGGGCATCCTTGCCCTGGCGCTGGGTCAGTTTCCGTTGGCCGTTCCCGGGCTGCATGCCGCCGGGCAGGCGCTATGGCTGGCCAATATCGGCCTGTTCGCCCTGTTCAGCGCGCTCTACGCCGCCCGCTGGCTGCTGTTCCCGGCCGAGGCGCGGCGGATTTTCGGTCATTCGGTGATGTCGATGTTCTTCGGCGCGATCCCGATGGGGCTGGCGACCATTCTGAACGGCTTTCT
>CAZNNJ010001050.1:0-1505 GCA_964574305.1 uncultured Rhodospirillales bacterium
GGCGCGCTGACTCGCCCGGGTCGCGCGGTCGGCCGCGCGTCAACCGCCGTCACATCAGGGGACCCGTTGGGCGAAACCCGCGGGCGGGAATAGGAGGTGTCCTCGTTGACCGTCGGCAGGTTCTTGGCATCGACCGACTTCAGCTGCGCCCGTGCCTCATCGATGCGTAGCGCCGCCTGCTGCAGGTCGGGGTTGGCGTCGTGAGCGCGCTTGATCAGCGACGACAGCTCCGGATCGTTGAACGCGTCCCACCAGGCGATGGCGTCGGGCGATTCGGTCGTGACCTGGCTGTCGAGCTTGCCGCCCTGGGGTGGCTTGGTCACCCAGCCCGCCGGAGTCTCGGCGACAGGCGGCTTGAAATCGGGGCCGACCGTGCAGGCCGCCAGGCCCGACAGGACAAGCGGGCCCGTAAGCACAAGCAGGGAGGTCGCGAAACTGGGACGCATGGAAGGTTCCTGACAGAATTCCGGGGCCCCAAGTTGGCAGAGCCAAAACCATAGGGGCTGGGCCATAAGATAGATAGCTAGCTAATGATTAGCAAGCAGCCGAACCGCTTAGGCGTGCACATATTCACTGCCTAGGCAGCTACATTATCCGCGCTCGAGGCCAGCTGTCTAGGCAGCCAGACCGTCACTGTAGTCCCCTCGTCCGGCACGCTCCTGATATCCATCTCGCCTTCATGCAACGTGACCAGCGATTTGGTCAGCGGCAGGCCGAGGCCGGTGCCCTGATAGCGACGGGCGAGCGAACTGTCGATCTGATGGAACGGCTCCAACGCCCTGACCGCCTCCTCCTCGGTCATGCCGATGCCGGTATCGATGACGCGGAGGATGAAGCCATCCTCCACCGGCTCGCCGGTCAGGGTCACGGTCTTGCCGCGCGGCGTGAACTTGACGGCGTTGGACACCAGATTGAGCAGGATCTGGCGCACCCGCGTCGCGTCGCCCTGGATATAGACCGGGCCCTGAGGCGTCAGCACCTCCAGCGCCACGCCGCCGGCATTGGCCGCCTCCGACATCAGCCGGCCGCAGGACTGCATCGTCTCGACGATGTCGAAATCCTGGGTGAACAGCTCCAGCTTGCCGGCATCGACCTTGGCGAGATCGAGGATATTGCCGATGACCTGCAGCAGATGCGTGCCACTGGCATGGATATCGGCGGCGAATTCGCGGTAGCGCGGATCGCCGAGCGGGCCGAACAGCCCCCGCTCCAAAATCTCGGAGAAGCCCAGTATGGCGTTGAGCGGCGTGCGCAACTCATGGCTCATATTAGCCATGAACTCGCCGCGGGCGCGGTTCGCCGTCTCGGCTACGTCGCGGGCATGGGCAAGCTCGATCGCCTGGCGCGACAGCCGGACCTCACGCTCCATCAGCGCGTTGCCCCAGCGTTCCTCATGCCTGATCGCGCGCAGCATGAACACCGCCAGCATGCCCAGCACCACCAGGCTGGTCACGGCGAACAGCACGATGAAGATCAGCGCGCTTCGCCACGGCTGGAGCAGCGCA
>CAZNNJ010001051.1:0-1502 GCA_964574305.1 uncultured Rhodospirillales bacterium
GGGCGACGGGGGTATTATCGGGTGGTCGCAATCGGTCGGCATCAATCGGGCGAAGCGATACCTGCTGACCGGCGACAGCCTTCCGGCGGCAGAGGCCTATGAGATGGGTCTGGTCAGCGATCTGGTCGAGACGCCGGACGACGTCGTGCCGCGCGCCGAGGAGATCGCGCGGAAGATCGCCGCCCTGCCGCGTGCCGGTATCGAGGGCACCAAGCGCGCCTTTGCGCGGCTAACGCAGCAGACCGCGCTGTCGGTCCTGGACCTCGGTCTCGCCTACGAGATGGAAAGCATCATGCACCCGGATGTGGCGGCAACCGTGGCCCGGGCCAGGAAGTAAGGGGATAGGAATGTCCGAATCGCTTGTCCTGACACCATATGACGAGTTTCCGGTCCATACGACGCCATACCCGGTAAGCTATATCCCGTCGACCGACTACAACTGGGACGAAGGCTATTATTTCGGCATCCTGAACCCTGACGAGAAGATCTTCTTCTGCACGGGTTTCCGGCTGAACCCCAATACCGACATGATCGGCGGCTATGCCCTGTTCAACATCGCCGGCCGCCAGCGCACCTTCCGCTTCAGCCGCTGCTGGCGGCAGGATTACAATCTGCGGGTCGGCCCGTTCCGGATGGACGTCGTCGAGCCGTTGCGGGAGATCCGCCTCACCCTCGATCGGAACGATAGTGGTATTTCCTTCGACATGCTGTGGCAGGGATCGTCGCCCGCTTTTCTCGAGGAGCATCATTCCGCCGCGACGCGCGGCCGCCGGACGACCGACCAGAGCCGCTATTCCCAGCCTGGGCTGGCAAAAGGCGAATTGCGCTGGGGCGACCGGGCCTGGGACGTCAGCGACGCGGGCTGGATCGCCGTCCGCGATCACAGCTGGGGCCTTTATGTGGAGCGTCCGCCCTTCGCCGCGGACGCACGCTGGCTGCCGCCGAAGCCGAAAAGCGATGCGGCCCGGGCGTTGCGCTTCTGGGTCGTCTTCAAGACCGGGGACTGGAGCGGCTTCTATCACATGCATGAGGATGCCGAGGGCGTTCAGCGCAAGCTGGATGACGTTTTCGGCACGCCGTTCGACGGGCGCCTCAGCAAAGGCTGGTCGGATGAGGTGGTGGAGCTGAAGGCCGGCCGCCATACGATCGAGTTCGAGCCTGGGACACGGATCCTGAAGCGCGCCGTGGTCACCCTGACGGATTCCCATGGCCGCGAATGGCGGCAGGAGCTGGAGGCGGCGGCCCCGCCCTGGGTTCCGCAAACGATGGGCTACACGCCCGGCAGCTGGAAGGATGGCGGAACCTTCCATTCCTATCACGGCTCCGAGGCCCTGGCGACGGAGTGGGACGAATTCGATTTCTCCCGGCAACCTTTCGTCTACACACCTTACGGAGCCGACGGGGCGGCAGCACCCGACACCATGCGCATGGGGCTGAGCTACCGCGAGCCAATCCATGGCGTCGAATATCTGGCCCCCATCAGAACTATTGCTCCCGATGGC